>DATDEV010000029.1:0-3207 GCA_036522995.1 Polyangiaceae bacterium | reverse complement strand
GGCCGTTTGGCTTGGGTAGCCGAGGGCGGAGCGCCAGCGCCAGGTAGGGCGCCGTGGGCTGTCCGCCAGCATTCGCCCCACGGTACGCCCAGCTCGACACCTCGGCACGGCGATCGGCCAGCGCGTAGTCGACGGCGAAATCACCATCCGGCACGAACGAGCGAGCCTCGAAGCGCAGCCGGGTGCTGCCGTCCTCTTGCGTTCGGCTCACGTCCCAGCCCGGCGTGCGCACGCGCACCGCGGGATCCTGGCCGCGCAGCTGCACATCGACCGAAAAGTCCAGCGGGGTGCTGTTGCCGCTCGGATCGAAGCCCAGCGGATAGCTGTAGTGCCTGAGCGACGCGGACTGCTTCACCAGCTGGGTGTAGGCCAGCACCACGCGCCGCGAGCCACGCTTCGGGATCGGGTAGATGCGCAGCTCGAAGCGACCGCCACGCTGCCACTCGAGCAGCGCCGGATCGCGCCAGGGGCCAGGCACCCACACGATCTCGTCCTTGATCTCGCGACGCAGCTGCGGAGCCGCCTGCACGATGGCACCGCGCCAGATGGCCGCTGCCCGCTCGCGGTCCACGAAGGCGCCCTCTTCGAGCTTGCCGTCCACCTCCAGCGCCAGCCGTTCGATCTTGGCATCGGGCGGCAGCGGAAAGCGGAAGATCCCTTCCAGCACGTCATCGGTCTGATTGGTGAAGACTTCTTCGACCTCGGTGCGCGCGACGCTGCCCGCGATTCTCACGCGCACGGCGTGCGACTCGAGCTTCACCGCCCCAGCGCGCTCGCTGCGTTCGCCCGGCTTTTTGGCCTTGAGCTCCCCGAGCGCGCGCGGGCGGGCCTGGGGCTCGTCCTCGGACTGGGCCAGCACTGCGTCGCTCCAGCCGAGCGCCTCGCCCAGGCCGGCAGCCGAGCTGGTCACGGGTGGTGAGCCGGGCAGCAGGCGGCCTTCTTCACCTGCCAACACGATGGCATCGTGCCCCGCGTTGTCCGAGAGTCGGACCTGTCCCCGCGCCACGTGAACGACAGCCGATTCGTCGTCGCTACGCAGGGAGAACTTGGTGCCCAGCACGTCGAGGTGGCCGCCCTTGAATTCGAAGCGCACGCCCGCGCGCGCGTCGTGCTGAACGTCCGCCACCACGCCGCCCCGGAGCAGCTCACCGCCACGGCCACGGGTGGATAGCCGCAGCGCCGTCTCGCGATCGAGCGACAGCGAGGTTCCGTCGCTGAAGGACAGCTCGACCAGGGTCGAGCGATCGGTGCGCAGCTGCGAGCCGGCCGGGACCTCGTCGCCCTCGCGCGCGGCGCGGCAGCTGCTCCCGCTCGGCGCGCAGATTTCGAGCTTGCCGTCGCGGGTCACCAGCTTTTGAACCTTGCCTCGCCAGGGCGGACCGCTGAGCTCGTAGTCGTCGGCGCTGGTTGCCGATGGGGTGCTGCGGCCGATCAGGAACGCCGCCGCCGCGGCCGTGGCGAGCACCGGTATGGCCCAGCGGGTGGCGAGCGAGCGCAGGCGCGAGGGCGGCGCAGCCTCAGGCGCAGCCGCCGCCGGGGGAGTGGGAGGGGCAGGGGCTTTGGCAGGGGCAGGGGTGGCGGCCAGCAACTGCTCTGTCAGGTCGGCCGGCAGCGCGAAGTCGCTGCCAGCCTCCGACAGCAGGAGCTCGGCCCGCTCGGCGTCGTGGCGCGCATCGCGGCAGTCGTCGCAGCTCGCGGCGTGCTCCAGCAGCTCGGGCGACGCGCTGCCGTCGAGCACGTCGGCCAGGCTCTCGCTCACTCGTTCACAGCTGGTCGCCTCGCTCATGGCTTCTCCTCGCCTAACAGCGCGCGCATACGCGCAAGTCCGCGCGACACGCGCCTACGCGCAGTCGCTTCGTCGATGCCGGCGGCTTCAGCCAGCTCGCCGAAGCTCAGCTCGGCCGCGAAACGCAGCACCAGCGCCTCGCGCTCGCTCGGGCGGATTTCGCCCAGCAGCAGCCGCGCTCGCTGCGGCATGATCGGCCTGTCGGCGCTCGTCGAAGGCGCGCTCGGCGCAGCACCCGAGCTTTGCCGTAGCTCGCGTTCGCGCGTGCGTGCTGCCAAGCGCTGGGCGCACTTGCGGCGCGCGATGCCGCAGAGCCAGGCGCGCGGAGCGGCGTCGCCGCGAGCGCCGGTCGGCTCGGCGAGGGCGGTGAGCAGCGTGTCCTGCAGCGCCTGCTCAGCCTCGCTCTGCGAACCCAAGAGCGCCATGCACAGGCGACCCAGGACGGTTGCGTGCTCGCTGATGAGCGCTGCTGTCGTTGAACTGTCGTGACCAAGAATGTTCATCGTGAGACGCCTGCTCCGTCGGTAACGCCCCGGGTTGCCCCCGCCTTGCAGCGCAGGCTTTCGTTTCTGTGTGGACGCTCGAGATCGCGTTCCGGTCTTTCGTGCGTTGGGGGGTGCCGCGCTCGAGGGAGAAAACCAGATGTAATTCATGAGCTTGCGCGTAGTGGCCCGGTCTGCCCCGCGTCGTTTTACGCTCGGGGGGTGCCCGAGCTGCCCGACGTCACCATCTATGTGGAGCGCCTGACGGCGCACCTTGTCGGACAGCGCATCACCGGCTTTCGTTTGCCCAAGCCCTTCCTGCTGCGCACCTTCGACCCGCCGCTCAGCGCGGCGATTGGTCGACCGGTGCGGGGCTTCTCCCGCATTGGCAAGCGCATCGTGTTCGAGCTCGACCCCGAGCTGTTTCTGGTGCTGCACCTCATGATCGCAGGCCGGCTGCACCTGGGTGAGCCCGGCAAGAAGCTGCCAGGCCGGATTGGACTCTTGGGCATCGACTTCGAGGCAAATGCGTTGATTCTCACCGAGGCTGGAACCAAGCGCCGTGCCAGCCTGCACGTCGTCGGCGCGCGAGCCGGCCTGGCGGCGTTTTCACGTGGAGGGGTCGAGCCGTTCGAAGCATCGTTGGGGGAGTTTTCCGCCGCGCTTCGCCGCGAGACGCGCACCGTCAAGCGCGCTCTGTGCGACCCCACCATCGTGAGTGGCGTGGGCAACGCCTATTCGGACGAGATCCTGCACCGCGCGCAGCTGTCGCCGATGCAGCGCACCACCAACCTGAAGGATGACGAGCTCGCCCAGCTTTGGCGCGCCACCCGCGCGGTGCTGAGCGAGTGGCTGGAGCGCTTGCGGCGCGAGGCGGGCGACGGCTTTCCCGAAAAAGTCACCGCCTTTCGGCCCGAGATGGCCGTGCACGGCAAATAC
>DATDEV010000028.1:0-2289 GCA_036522995.1 Polyangiaceae bacterium | reverse complement strand
TCAAAAGGCCAGTTGCTTCCAAAATTCGGCCCAGCCGGTTAAGGAAGATCGCTTGAATCGAGGGCCATGCCGACGCTGAGCTCCAGCATCGTCAAGCACCAGTTGGCGTCGGTGCGAGACGTGGAGGAGGCCCTCGCGCGCCAAGCCATGTACGGCGGCGACTTGGCCACGAACCTGCTCGAGCTAGCGGGCGTGAGCGAGGAGCGGCTCGCCGAGTTGCTGGCCGAGAGCCACGAGGTCAGCGGCGCCCCGACGGGCGAGCTGCCGGTGTCGGACGCGGACGTGCGGCGGCTGGTCCCGCGCGAGCTGGCGCGTCGCTTCGGCCTGTATCCGCTGGAGAGCCGCGGCGACACGTTGGTCGTCGCCGTGAGCGAGCCGCTTCCGGCCGAAGTGGAAAGCGACCTCGGCTTCTCGCTCGGTATGCGCGTCGAGCAGCGCATCGCGATGAGCGTGCGCATCCAGCAGGCGCTGGCGCGCGACTACCAGATGCCGCTCGAGCAGCGCGCCGAGCGGATTCTGGCCAAGCTGGCAGGGCGGCCCGATCCCAACCCGAGCGTCTTCCCGGCCGCGCCCGAGACTCCGCCCGTCATCACCGAAAAGCTGCCGCCCCCCCTCGCTCCCAAAGCGCCGGCGGTCGCTCGCGAGGCCATCGATCTCAGCAGCCTCACGCGCAGGGAGCCCAAGCCGCGGCGGCTGGGTCCGTACACCATGGCCATGGCCGAGCGCGACCTGCTCGACGCCGCGGACACCGACGACGTGCTGCGCGCCTTCTTCGATTTCGCGTCGCAATACTTCGAGTACACCGCGATGTTCGCAGTGCACGGCGACCTGGCGGAAGGGCGCGACGCGACCGGCTCCGGAGCGCCGCGCGCGCGCGTGCTTTCGCTCGGAATTCCGCTCGACCTGCCGAGCGCGCTGTCCCGAGCCCTGGCCACCGACAGGTTCTCGCTGCTGCGTTTGGGCACGGGCGGGCTGGATGGAGCGCTAGCGCGCGATTTGGATCGCCGTCCGGGACCGCAGGTGCTGCTGCTGCCGATCCGTGTGGTACGGCGCCCAGTGCTGGTGCTGTACGGCGACCACGGCAACGTCGACGTACAGCTCGAGACGGTGGGCCAGGTGATCTCGTTTGCGCCGCTCGTGTCGAGCGCGCTCGAGCATTTGATCCGCAAGCGCAAGCAGAGCACGAACTCGCTCCCTCCCCCGCGCTTGCCGGTGCGGCCGCCCAAGAGCGCCCAGGTGCGGCCACGCCCCGAAGAGCGCGCGGCCGCCTTGGCCTCGGCGCTCGGCGTCGACGAGTCGTTCGAGCCGCCCGCCTCGCCCCAGCCCCCCAGCCTGCGTTCGAGCGCGCTGGCGCGACCGGTGATCGCCGTCGGGAGTCCGGCGCGCAGCATCACGCCGGCGCAGGGCTCGCCAACGACCCACGACGCCCCCGAGTCGTCTTCACCGCACACGCCACCGCTGCCGCCGCCGACGCCTCCGAGCGGCGAGTCGGTGCCGCCGCCATCCGAACGGGGCTTTCAGCCAAGGGAGCATGCCACCGAACCGGGCATGGGCGCGCAGAGCCGCAAGCTGGAGCTGGTCGCACAGCCCCACGAGGGCAGCCTGCCGCCCCCCGCCGACGAAGCCGTAGGACCGCACGAAGCTAACTTTTCGCCAAATGCGCCTGAAATTTCGCTGGGCGCGGAGTCGCTGGACGAGGACTGGGACCAGTACGCGCCCGACAGCGGCGGGGTACCGCTCGCGCCCTCGTCGCGCTCACTCGCTCACAGCGCCAGACCCTTGCCGATCGGCAAGAGCTCGGCCGAGCTCAAGCTGCCGACGGTGATCGTGGACCTGGCTCACGACTGCCAGCTACTGCTCGACCAGCTGCTGGCAGGTAGCTCCGCGGCGGGCGACAGGCTGGTGCAGATCGGCGAGCCCGCCGTGGCCGTGCTGGCCAGCTCCTTTCCCGGACCCATCACGGCGGAGTTGCGGCGCGGCGTCAGCAACGCGCCGTCGCGTGCGTCCGAGTGTGGACCGGTCCTGCGCACGCTTTCGCGCATCGGCGTGAGGGCTGCCCCCGTGCTGGTGGTGCGCACCGGTGACGCGGATCCCAACGTGCGCGCCTGGGCCACGCGCTTGCTCGGTGAAATGCCCAACGAGGAGTCGGCGCGGGCCATCGTGCGCCGCTTCGTGGACGAGGAGCAGGAGGTGCGGCGCGCGGCGCTGGCAGCCGGTCGCTTGATGCAGCCCGATCTCGAAGCGCGTTCGATGATCCAAACCGGTCTGGCCGAGCTGCACACCGACCCC
>DATDEV010000027.1:0-5768 GCA_036522995.1 Polyangiaceae bacterium | reverse complement strand
TGATGCTGCTCTACTTCTGCGGCGCCAGCCTGCTGCTGACACGTCTCTACAACGCGAGCGGGGGCAGCTTGCTGCTGGTCGCGCTCGCGCACCTGGCCGCGCACCTGAACAACTCGCATCGCGCTTTGCCTGCGGATTTGCTGCCTTTGGTGGCGCACTCCGTCATCCTGGCCGCATTAGGCCTGCTGCTGATGCAGCGGACGTTACCTGGCGGCGGAAGCACCCGGCGCCAGCAGCCGAAGGCCGAACGCCCAGCTTCTACCGGGGACCTGATGCTCGAGTCGGCAGCCCGTTAGCTACGGAGAAGCGCAGCGCAATCAGCTGAGCCCCTGCGCCCGAGGCGACGAAGACGGCGCGGCGACTCGACGTGAGCTTAGCGAGCCAATCGAAGGCCCCGCCGTCGATCAGCGGCAGCTCGACGCCGTCGGTGGTCGTGACCCAGAGCTGGTAGCGGAGACCGCCGGAGTAGTAGGCGTGGTCGAGCAGTTTGCGCGATGCGAGCGCGCCCAGTGCTTCGGCGACGCGATCGCCGAGCTTGGCGCGCGGCTCGGTAGCCAGAATGTCGATACGACGTGCGCCGAAACCGTAGCCAGCCCGCTCGAGCCGTTCGAGCGCGTCCAGCATCGTGCGGATCTGGAGCAGCAGCGTTTCCAAGGTGAAAGTGTGGTCCTTGGTTTCCTGACCGGCGCTGGCAAGCACGAAGAGGCGATAGTGAGGCGCGTAGCCAGGCAGGTTCGGAACCGGCTGGGCCCGAACGACGCGTTGACTGGTGGCGAAATGAACGGGTATGCCGGGAGCTTTGCGCAGCCTGAGCGCGCACTCGAGCGCGAGCACGTTGGTGGGATCGGCCACGACCTCGGTGCCCCGCAGCGCCGAGACCACACGATTCTGATCAGTGAGGGCGAACGACGAGCAGGAGCCGAGCGGCGTGAGGGGCGAGAGCTCGATGGCCTCGAAGGCAGCGGCAGCGGCCAACAGCTCGCGATCCACTTCCAGGCTCGTGCGTTGATCGACGAGTCCGGGCCGGCAAAAGCCGTCGCGCTGAAACTGCGCCAGCACTTCGCTCGGGTTGCGGCTGCGCGCGCGTCGGCGCAGCACCTCGAGCAGCACCGATTGCAGCTCCGAGCCGCTCAGCTCGCTCGCCAAGCGTTGCAGCTGCTGCGCGCCGGGCGGCTCGACGATGAAACTTCGTTTGCCCACCTGTTTCGTGGTGCACGATTACCACCCGGCGCGCAGCCCAGCGAGCTGAGTGGTTCTGGCGATTGTTCTGCTGGGTGGAACAGTCAATCCCGATTGCGCCGTCTAGTTCGGGGAGCGGAACGGTCGCATCTATTGGCTCAACAGCGAGGCGCAATGTGGAGCCGGGTCGGTTCCCGGGCCGCACGCGCATGGAAGAGGATCTAATGAAAACGAATACTTGGGCCATCGACACCAGCCACTCGGGCGTCAACTTCTCCATCCGCCACATGGTGGTTTCGAAAGTGCGAGGCCGCTTTACGAAGTACAGCGGTGCAGTGCAGCTGGATGAGAGCGACTTCACGCGCTCGTCGGTCGAAGCCAGCATCGACGCAGCCAGCATCGATACCGGCACGGAGCAGCGCGATGCGCATCTGCGCTCGGCCGACTTTTTCGACGTGGAGAAGTTTCCCGAGCTCAAGTTCAAGAGCACGGGCATCGTCAAGGTCGACGATACCAACTACCGCGTCACCGGCGCGCTCACGATTCGCGACGTGACGCGTGAGGTGTCGCTCGAGGTCGAGTACGGCGGTCGCACCAAGGATCCTTGGGGCAACGAACGGGTCGGCTTCGTCGCCAAGACGTCGCTCGAGCGCAAGGACTTCGGGCTCGGCTGGAATCAGTTGCTCGAGGCTGGCGGCGTCGTGGTCGGCGACCGTGTCGACATCGAGCTCGAGCTCGAAGCCGTCAAGGCTGCCGCCGAGAAGGCCGCGTGAGCCCGCTCGGGCTACTTGGACAGCCTCTGCTGGGGTGACGACGCTGCGGCTTTGGCTAGCTCTGCGATCTTCGAGCGCAGGAAACGGCTGGGGCCGTCGTCGTCACTGGCCACGGGCCAGAGCAGCTCCAGACCCGAGCCCTGAATCTCGAAGGGCAGGGGCTTTTTCTTCAGCTGCGGCCTGAGCGCGATGATGTGGTCCGCTATCAGATGCGGAATCGTGGCCAGCATCGGGCTGCCCTCGATCAGAGCAGCGACGTGCGCGAAGCTCGGCACCGAGCAGCGCACGTTGCGTGTCTTGTGGAACGAATCTTCGACGATGCCGCGCAGGTCACCATTGTAGGAGACGATCACGTGCGGCCTCGCGAAGTACTCCTTCTCGCTGAGCGTGCGCAGGCGTGCGTGGCGGGGGTCGTAGAGGCAGGTGTAGCTATCGGTGTACAAGCGCTCACGGCGGATGTTCGCGGGTAGCTCGTCCGCGACCGTGATGGCCGCGTCGAGGCCGCTGGCAAGCGCCGCGGCGACGGTACGAAACTGCACCGGAATGGACACCACGCGCATCCCCGGCGCTTCGCGCTCCAGCACGCGCAGCAGCCGCGGCAACAGCCAGAGCTCGGCCGAGTCAGCGACGCCGATGCGCAGCACGCGTTCGCTCGTCTTGGGATCGAAGCTCGGAGGGTCGAGCGCCGCGTCGATGATGCGCTGCAGGTGAGGCTGGAGCCCCGCCCGCAGCCGCTCGCCGCGACTCGTGAGGACCAGGCCACGCCCGCTGCGCGCGAACAGCGGCGCGCCGATCACCGTGGTCAGCCGCCGCAGCGCGGCGCTCACTGCCGGTTGCGTGAGGTAGAGACGGCTGGCGGCCGCGGTGACGCTGCCCGTCTCGGCCACCACGGCAAACACGCGCAAAAGGTTCAGGTCCAGGTCGCGTCCATAAACGCTGGGCATGCGTCGCATATATCCTATTCATTGGATTGAATCGAGGCCGAGGCCTAGGTTGAGTCCTGGGTCGACCAACCAACACGACCCAGGGAGCCGAATCATGCCGACAGACAATACGAAGCCCAGGGCCAAGGTCGCGATCGTTACCGGCGCGAGCCGCGGGCTCGGTCGCAATACGGTGATTCACCTCGCCCAGCGCGGGGTGTGCTCGATCGTCACCTATCACACCAAGCGCGCCGAAGCCGACAAGGTCGTGGCGGCGGTGAGCGAGGCGGGCGCTCGAGCGATCGCGCTCCAACTCGACGCCAGCGACATCCGCGGTTTCGACGGCTTCATCGAGCGTGTTCGCACGGCGCTCGCCGAGCTCGGCGCCGAGCGCTTCGACTTTCTGGTCAACAACGCCGGTACTGGTCTTCACAAATCCATCGCCGAGACGACCGAGCAGGACTTCGATGCGATGGTGAACGTCCACCTGAAGGGCGTGTTCTTCCTGACGCAGAAGCTGCTGCCGCTGCTCGCGGACGGCGGCCGCATCATCAACCTTTCGAGCGGTCTTGCGCGCTTCTCGATGCCAGGCACGGCCGCTTACGCGATGATGAAGGGAGGCGTCGAGGTGTTCACGCGCTCGCTGGCAAAGGAGCTGGGAGAGCGGCGGATCACGGCCAATACCGTCGCGCCCGGGGCCATCGAGACCGACTTCAATGGCGGGCGTTTGCGCGACAATCCGGACATCAATCGCATGGTGGCGCAGCTGACGGCGCTGGGCCGGCCCGGCGTGCCCGACGACATTGGCCCGATGATCGCAAGCCTCTTGTCCGAGGACAATCGCTGGGTGAACGCGCAGCGCATCGAAGTGACGGGAGGCATGAATATCTGAGCCAGCGCCGACGCGGAGTGGTGGCACAATCGACGGCCTCGAGCATGACCCCCGAGCTCTGCCAGAAACTCGCTCGCTACAACCGCTGGATGAACGAGAAGCTCTATGCGCTCGCCGCGAAGCTGGGCGACGACGAGCGCAAACGTGATCGCGGCGCGTTCTTCAAGTCCATCCACGGTACGCTCAACCACCTGCTCGTGGCGGACCGTATATGGCTGGGGCGCTTCACCCAGGCGCAACTGCAGGAGGGCGCGCTAGGGCCCGGTGGAATTCGCGCGCTCGACCAAGAGCTGTACGAAAGCTTCGAAGAGCTCGAGCGCCAACGCCGGCAGACGGACGCCGAGCTCGAGAGCTGGATCGCGGGACTGAGCGCCGAGCAGTTGCTGGCCGACCTACGCTACGTGCGCAAGGGCGTGGTGTTCGAAGAACCGCTGTGGTGGCTCGTCGCGCACTTGTTCAATCACCAGACGCACCATCGCGGGCAAGTGACGACCTTGCTGATGCAAGCGGGACACGACCCAGGCGTCACGGACCTGATCGCCATGTTGCGCAGCGAGCTCAATCCCCACGGCTGAGCAGGGCGTCGATGCTTTCGGCGCGCTGGCTTTCGCGAAACTCGATGATGCGATAGTCGGCGAGACCGCGCGCCACGAAGGGATCTTCTCTGATCCAGCCTTCGATCTGCTCGCGGCTCTCGCCGATGGCCAGAATCACGCCGCCGTCGCGCGGGACCTTGCGGCCCGAAACGAGGAAGCGGCCGGCAGCGTACTGCTGCTTGAGGAACGCCATATGCGCACGCATGTTGGCGTCGATTTCGGACAGCTCTGCCTTGTAGATGAGCTCGATGACGAACATTGCGGCGCGAGCTTAGCGCGTCAGTCCGGCAGCGCGTAGACGACCTGAACGGAGCTCGTCACGGTGAGCTCGCCGCGCTCGACCGGCGCGTCAGCCTGGTTCCTGGCGGCGGCAACGAACATCGGCACGGGACCAGAGCCGCCGCCAGCGTCGAGCTCGGTGATGGAGACGGGCGGCCCGAGCTTGACGCCTGCGAGCTGGGCCAGGCGCACGGCGCGCGCGCGTGCGTCTTCCACCGCTTTCTTGCGCGCCTCGACGAGCAGCGCGCTAGGATCCTCTAGCTCGAAGCGAATGCCGAACAATTGGTCGGCGCCGGCGCTAGTCGCGGCGCTGATCACCTTGCCGGCGTGGTCGAGGTTGCGGATGGTGACCTCGACGCTATTCGAGGCGTTGTAGAAGCCCTGCGGGAGCTTGGCAGGAGGTGCGGGAGCGCTGGCAACCGCCGCCTCCGCCGGCTTCGGCTTGCCCGTGGAGGCCGGGGCTGGAGCGGATGCGGGCACGGCGCTGGGCGCGTCCACGGGACGCGGCGGCTGCTCGTAGTTGCGCTCGAAATTCAGCGACAGCATGGCGGTGCGCATGTCGGCATCGGCGACGCCCGCTGCTCTTACCGCCGCGACGACCTGGGCCATGCGCGTATTGACCTGCGTGATGGCCTCGTCGGCGGTAGTAGCCCGTACTTCGACGCCGATGGTGGTGCGGGCGATGTTCGGTTTGCCACTGGCCTTGCCCAGTCCGCTCACCGTGATGCCTCGGACCGGTCCACCGACTACCGCAACCCCCGAGCTTACCGGAGCGTGCGGGGCGCAGGCGCCAGCGAGCAAAGCCAAGACGACGACCGCGACCGCCGAGAAAGGACGCGAGCACGAGAAACCGAGTCCGCCAACCTGCATGCCCCACACCTGCTGCATTCGGGCGAATGCGTCAACTCTCCAGCCCGCGGCGACGTTGCATTTCGTCTCGGATTCGCTCGCGGCTGCTCGTCACCAAACGATCTTTTGCAAGGTGGCGCCGGTCGCGAAGGTTCCGGTTTTGACCGCTGTGCCCCAGGCCACGCCGTCCTTGCTGAGGTAGAAGGCATAGGCCGCGATTCGACCGTTCACGTTGTTCTGACGTGGCAAATAGGAGAAGCCCGTGATGGGCTGCGTG
>DATDEV010000026.1:0-10437 GCA_036522995.1 Polyangiaceae bacterium | reverse complement strand
GAGCATTGCGCGAGAAGCGCGCTGGCCAGCGCGAGCGCCCCAATCGCGGCTAGAGCCATGTGGACCCACCGTTTCACCTGCGCATCGTAGCCCATCGGCGTCCGAGTTGACGGGCGCTGGGCGGCGGCGTAGCGTAATCATCTCTCGATGTTTGCGAAGCGTGCGCTGACTACTGCGTATTCCGACGTGATCCGATCAGCGTTCCGACGGCATTCGATCAGCGTTCCGAAGGTAAAATCCGGGAGCATGGGTAACACTTTACCCGGCTGACATAGGTGACAGCAGTCCGATTCACATAGGTGACACGTGAGGCCGGGTCGAGGGTCGCTCTCCAGAAGGAGAGTGAATGGCCTGGAAGGAGCGCTCACGTATGGACAAGCGGGTATTGCTGGTTGGCGAGTACATCAAGGGTGAGAAGCCGATGACGAAGCTCTGTCGCGAGTTCGGAATCAGCCGAAAGGCGGGCTACAAGTGGGTGGGGCGGTAGGGGGTGTCAGAAAATTTGTGTAAGTTGACCAGGTGGGCGACTTGAAAGGAGTCGCTCAGATGGAAGCAAACAAGGACGAAAAAGCTACTGTTTCAAATCGCGATCGGGCTGCGGCGAAGCAGGAGTTGCTCGACACACTGCTGGAGGGGTGCTCCTCGGAGGAGGACCTTTTCGGGCCGGAGGGCGTGTTCACCAAGCTCAAGGGCGCGGTCATGGAGCGGCTGCTCGAGGCCGAAATGTCCGAGCACCTGGGGCACGAGCCGCAGGGGCGCCGCAGGGGCAGCAACAGCCGCAACGGTCACAGCCGTAAGACGGTGCAGACTGAAAGCGGCCCGGTCGAAATCCAGGTCCCCCGCGACCGCGAGGGCAGCTTCGAGCCCAAGCTGGTCAAGAAGCACCAGCGGCGGCTCGAGGGCTTCGACGAGAAGGTGATCGCGCTCTACGCCCGCGGCATGACGACGCGCGACATCCAGCAGCACCTGCGCGAGCTGTACGGCACCGACGTCTCGCCAGAGCTGATTTCCCGGGCCACCGAGGGCGTCATGGACGAGTTCCGCGCCTGGCAGTCGCGGCCGCTCGAGGCGGTGTACCCCATCGTCTACTTGGACGCGCTCTTCGTCAGCGTGCGCGACGGCGGCCAGGTCACCAAGCGTGCGTTCTACGTCGCGCTCGGGGTTCGGGTCGACGGGACGCGCGACGTGCTGGGCCTCTGGGTCGCCGGCAGCGAGGGCTCGAAGTTCGGAGCTTCTGCAAGCGAGCCGCGAAGCGGCAGCCCCATGCTTTAGAACGCGATGAACTCGCCTTCTCTGGCGACCTTGTTCGCACCCGAATAGTTGATGGCGTCGCCATCGATGCTAAGCTCGAGTGTCACGAGTATCTCGCCGCGCAGAGTGCGAAAAGAATACGCCAGCTCACTTTCGCGCCGCTGCCGTTGCCGTTCGGCTTGACCGCTGAGCACCGTCGGCACACCGATGCTGAGCATCAGCGAGAAGTTCAGCAGCCGATTCTTGATCCGTCCGGATAGCTGATTGGTGAGCTCGCGGAGCAAGTCGCGCGCGCTCATCGAGCTGGCGGGTACCGGCGGTGTGAACAGCGAGAACACCGGATCTGCCCAGGACAGCGAGAGGCTCCCGTTGGCCTTTGGGGAACTGAGCGCGACGACGCCGGCTAGGCTGAACGACGTCGCCGGGCGCGGAGGGGCCCCGGATGCTGGCAAGGGGGCCACGGCAATGCCCCGTGACTGGAAGAGCTCCACCGTCGTGCTCTGGACGAGGGCGTCCAAAAGCGGGCGAAACGCCGTCGGCGCCGCGTTCTTCGGCGAGCCGGGAGGCGCCTCGCCAGGCGACTGACGTGGAGTGGACAAAACTGTGCTCTAATATATTTACCACGGCCCAGGCCGCCTGTAGTTGATGCCCTCAACTTTCCAGGACCGAGGCCGTTCGCCAGGCGTGCCAACGTTTTCCTTTAGCTCTGCGAGGATGTAGTGAAGAAGGTACTCGTCGTCGATGATTCGGAAACCATTCGGCTCGAAGTCAGCCGAACCCTGGGTCAGGCCGGTTTTTCGGTGCTCGAGGCGCGCGATGGCGCCGAAGGGCTGGCGGTGGCAATCAAGAATCCGGACATCGCGCTATTGGTGCTCGACGTGAACATGCCAGTCATGAACGGGCTGGATATGTTGGAGCGCCTGCGACAAGAGCCTACCACCGCCGACATCCCGGTCCTGCTCATGACCACCGAGGCGGAGGACCGCCTGATCGAGCGCGCCAAAAAGGCGGGCGCCAAGGGCTGGTTCATCAAGCCGGTCAAGCCGGAGATGCTACTGATGGCTACCAACAAGCTGGCCCGCTGATCGGGCAATCATGTTCGTAGAAAGATCAGAAACTACGCGCGCCATCCAAGCTCTGGCCGGCGTCTCCTGTGTCGAGTTGCTGCGGGCCTACGGTGTGGAGCTCACTCCCACCGTGGGCTGGGTCGAATCGGACGAGGTCATGTTCTCCGGCGTCATGGGCTTCGTCGGCGACAGCGTGCGCGGCACCTGTCTGCTGGCGGCGCCGCAGGGCACCGTCGAGGCGGCAGCGCCGAAGCAAGCCGGGGCTCGCGACTGGGTCGGCGAGCTTGCCAACCAGCTGGTGGGCCGACTCAAAGCCAAGTTGATGGCGCGAGGCGCGACCATCGCCCTCAGCACCCCCGTGGTGCTACGTGGCGTGAAGCTGTCGCCGCTGCCGCGCACGGACGTAGAGCCCGTGGTCTTCGACAGCCCGGCGGGCAAGGTGCTGGTCTGGCTCGAGGTCGAGATCGACGACAAGTTCCAGCTCGGTGAAGAGCGCGCACTGACCGCGAGCGAAGGCGAGCTCTTGGTCTTCTGAGGCGGCGCCTCAGAGCAAGTCGAAGCCGAGCCGCAGCGTGAGCGTCGGCAAGATGCCGTATTTCTCCAGCGCCCGGTCCGCCTGACTGGCGGCGTCGCGCAGGATCGTGCTGCTGCTCGGAGCGCCATCGACGGCCGCGATGCTGGTCGTTGCCGCGAAGGTGCCCATGGCTCCCAAGGCCATCCCGAGCACGAGCCGATCGTCGAGCTGGCCCTGGTAGCCTAGCTCGACGAGCCACATGTCCAGGCGCGTGCTGGCCAGGTAGCCCCCGCCCAGCCTGGCTAGGTCGGCGATGCTGCTGGAGGCCAGATTCAGCGTGGCCTTGGCGAGCAGCTGCGCGTAGCCCACGTCCGCGTAGAGGCCGATGCTGCGCCACGGACGAAAGCCGGCCTGCAGCCGCCACGTGCGGCCCGAGTACTCTGACTCGTCGAGCAGCGCGTGGGCGTAGTCGCTACTGCTGGCCGAGCTGGCGATGCTGGTGAGCAGGTCCATGTAGCCGCCGGGCACCCAGCCGAAGCCTGCGAACAAGCGCAGCCCGGGCGGCGTCTCGATGCCGAGCTGGATGCCCAGATCGATGGGCGCGTGGGTGACGCCTTCGACGGCCAGCAACCAGCGCTCACGCACGCTTGCCGAGCGCTCCTTGTCGCGTTCTGCGTCGCGCTGGGGAGGCGTCGTCGTCGGCGCGCGCACGGGCGCACTGGCCAAGGGGAGCTGCGCTAGCGCGGGAACGCTGAAAGCGAAAGCGCCCACGAGCGCGCTCGCGGCGAGGGCGAACGACTGTTGATGCATGACGTCACACTGACGCTTGCTGCTACGCGGTGATGGTTGAGGTGCGGGTAGCGCGCTGCCCATTCACTACGTCCAAGCAAAGCCCATGCCTCTGAGCGTCATATTGACGCGCTCACCATTCGGTGGTGCCGCTTCGAGCATGATTCGCGCGCACGTGATCCTGGTACCGGGATTTTTCGGCTTCGGTCGGCTGGGAAAGATCGACTACTTCGCCGGCGTGGGGCAGGCACTGGTTCGAGCGCTCGCGGAGCGCGGCATCGAAGCTACGGTGAGCGAGGTGCTGACGCCGCCGACTGCGTCGATTCGCAAGCGCGCGGCGCGCGTGCTCGAGGCGCTGGTAGCCGCGGCCGAAACGCCCGGGGATCTGCATATCGTTGGGCATTCGACGGGTGGGCTGGACGCGCGGTTGGCGATCGCCGCGACCGCGGCATTGCCGACCGAGGCGAAGCTCCTGGACTACGATCGCGTGCGCTCCGTGGTCTCGGTATCTTGCCCGCACTATGGCACCAACGTCTCGACGTACTTCACCCGACCGCTGGGGCGTACGCTGTTTCGCTGGGCTGCAGGCTATCTCGTCTTCATGTTGCAGCGCGGTCGCGTGCCGCTGAAGGTGTTGCTGCGCCTCGGCTACTGGGTGGTGCGGCTGCGCGACCCCTGGCGGCGCAAGCGCAGCACCTTCGATCAGCTGTACGAGCGACTGCTCGACGACCTGTCCGAGAGCAGTCGGCTCGAGCTCGTCCAGTTCCTGCGCCAGATTGGCAGTGAGCAGGCGCTGCTCTTTCAGCTGACGCCGGCGGGTTGCGATCTACTCAACGCCTGCACGCTGGCCCCGCCGGTGGCGCATGGCTCGGTGGTGACCTGCGCGGCGGCACCGCGCTGGCGTGTCTTGCTGCGCTCGCTGGCGAATCTCTACGCGCAGATCATGTACCCCATGTATTGGCTGCTGCATCGGCTGTCGCGCGAGAAAGACGCGCTGCTGCGCGAGCAGCTTTCGCCCGAGCAGCTGCGCAGGCTCGACGCAGGGCTGGGGCGTGTGGCCTCCGGCTCGGACAGCGATGGCCTGGTACCGGTGCTCTCGCAAATCTGGGGTGAAGTGCTGCACGTCGCACACGCCGACCACCTCGACGTGGTCGGTCAGTATGGGGCTGCTGGCGACGAGGGCTGGGGCGGGGACTGGCTGCCCAGCGACAGCGGCTTCGATCGAGCTCGGTTCGAGGCCGTTTGGCAGGCCATCGCCGAGTTCATCGCGCGAAGCTCCAACGCCGACCCTGCTCGGTTATGATCCAGCTCTAGAGCATGGCCAAAAAGCCACGAGCACGAGCGCAGCGACGCGAGGCACAACGGGAGCTGACGAAGCTTCACGCTGCGCGCGAACGACTCTTCGCGCTCGAGGCGGGCGGCGCACCCGAGCGGCCGCTCATCGTCGTGAGCGCAGCGGTGATCGAATCGCAGGCCGAGTCGACACCGTGTCCGCGTTGCAGTGGCAAGCTCGACCTCGTCGAGCACGTGGCGCTGACGTTGCCTCGGCCTGACGCAGCGAGCCCGAGTCGGCTCCGTGAAGTGCGGCTCCGCTGTCGTCAGTGTGGGGCGCTACGCTCACTGTGGTTCCGCATCAACGACATCGGTCCCAACTGATACCGATGCGTGTGAGTATCCGGTCACGAGATCGAAAACAGCTCGCTACGCAGCGTCGCGCGCGAGGCTGACGCTGGGTCGGAAAGAGCGAGGTGAGCGCCAAACGGCACTCATTCTGCACGCGCCGCGCGCGCGCTAGTCCGCGTTCAATTCGGCGCTGCGTCCGCCATGTATCTCAATAGTTTCCGAATCATCGGTTCCACACCAAGTTCGTTTCGGATCTTTTCGCGACAGCCGGACGAAACAGAGACGAAAAAAAAGCCGCGTTAGGTCTTGGGTCGTTCAGGAGCTGGTGGGCTTGAAACCCGCTGGCCGGGGGCAGAAACCCCGTAAACCACGGCCCATCGTTCTTCAGAGGTACCCAAGATGTCCAAACGGCTACTTTCCCTGTTGCTCTTCATCCTGGCGCTGATGCCAGCCAGCATCGCCTGGGCAGAGGATGCTCCGGCCGCTGCGCCGGCTGCAGCCGCGGCCCCGGCGGCGGAAGCTGCTGCCGCTGGCCCGACCATCGAGGAGCGCGTCGGCGACCTCGAGGCGTACATGAACAACGGTGCCCGCGTGGCCAAGGAGTCCAAGGTCGCTGGCCCGGGTCCGGGTCACAACGGCTGGATGATGGTGTGCTCGGCGCTGGTGCTGTTCATGACTCTGCCGGGTCTGGCGCTCTTCTATGGCGGCCTCGTGCGCAGCAAGAACGTGCTGAGCGTGATGGCTCAGTGTTTGGGCTTGGCAGGCGTGGTCACCATCCTATGGTGGGCCATCGGCTACAGCTTGGCGTTCGCCCCCGGTAGCCCGTTCTTGGGCGGGACCAAGTTCGCGATGTTGAGCGGCGTCGACTCGATGCCGAACACCGACTACGCGGCCTGGGTCTCCCAGAACGTATTCTCGATGTACCAGTTGATGTTCGCGATCATCACCCCGGCGCTGATCGTGGGCGCCATCGCCGAGCGCATGAAGTTCAGCTCGCTCATGCTGTTCATGGTCGGCTGGATGTTCCTCGTGTACTTCCCGCTCGCGCACATGGTGTGGGGCATCGACGGCTTCATGAACGGCGTCTGGAACGCCAACGCAGGCATCAAGGCCATCGACTTCGCCGGCGGTACGGTCGTGCACATGTCCTCGGGCTGGTCGGCGCTGGTGCTCGCGCTCATCGTCGGCAAGCGCAAGGGCTTCGGTAAGGAGAACTTCGCGCCGCACAGCATGGTGCTGACCATGATCGGCACCGGCATGCTGTGGGTCGGCTGGTACGGCTTCAACGCCGGCAGCGCGGTCGCGGCGGATGGCGTCTCTTCGCAGGCCTTCATGACCACCACGCTGGCGACCGCGGTCGCTTGCGCGTCGTGGCCGGCAGCGGAGTGGATCTCGCGCGGCAAACCTTCGGTGCTCGGCTTCTGCTCGGGCGCGGTCGGCGGCCTGGTCGTGATCACGCCCTGCGCCGGCTTCGTGACGGCGTCGGGTGCGGTCATCATCGGCGTCCTGGCCGGTGTCGTGCCGTTCTTCGCCTGCACCAAGCTGAAGTCGGCCCTCGGTTACGACGATGCGCTGGACACCTTCGGTGTTCACGCCATCGGCGGCACCATGGGCGCCCTGCTCGTCGGCTTCTTTGCGACCGCCGACGTCAACGCCAACCTCAACATCAACCTCAAGGACATCGTCGGCAGCACGCTGTGGCTCGAGCAGCTCAAGGCGATGGGCCTCACCATCGCCCTGGCCGTGATTGCCACCTGCATCCTGGGTTACGCGCTCAAGGCCACCATCGGCCTGCGCCCGAGCGAAGAGGACGAGGTCACCGGCCTCGATCTCAGCGATCACGGCGAGCGTGGTTACCACTCGGGCGAAATCGCCTGATGCCCTGCTGGCGCTGGCACGGCTGACCAGCGCTAGCCCGAGAAAATAGGCCAAACGCTGCGAGCGGTGACTCCGGAGTGGATCCGGGGCTGCCGCTCGTAGCGTTTTGTGCGCCCGCCCGCCGATCCTGGCTTCGTTTTCGCTGCGGTCCGGTGCTCACGTACCCCTCGTACGCTCGGGTGTAGGCAAACAAGGGGCAAGCTTGCTTGGTCCTCGCGAAAGCCTCGCCC
The DNA here is from genome assembly GCA_036522995.1 of Polyangiaceae bacterium. Classification (GTDB taxonomy): domain Bacteria; phylum Myxococcota_A; class Polyangia; order Polyangiales; family Polyangiaceae; genus PMG-095. Next base: position 3,085 of record DATDEV010000026.1, on the reverse strand, counting down.
GAAGCCAGGCTTGGCGGGCGGGCAGTCGACGTGATTTAAGTAGGGGCATGCAGCTGCCCAGCTACCGTGAGCTCGCGAAGATGATCGATCACTCGCTGCTCAAGCCGACCATGACCGAGAGCGAGCTCGAAGCGGGCTGCCGGCTGGCGCTCGAATACGACGTGGCCAGCGTGTGCATCATGCCGTACTACCTGGCGCGCTGCTCGGCCCTGCTCGCCGGCAGCGACGTGCTGCCGACGACGACGATTGGCTTTCCGCACGGTGGGCAGGTCTCGGCCGTGAAGCGGCTGGAGGCCGAGCGCGCGCTCGACGACGGCGCCCGCGAGCTAGACATGGTGGTGAATGTCAGCCAGGTGCTCAGCGGCAACTACGCGGCAGTGCGCTCGGACGTCCTGGCAGTGCTCGAGCCGACGCGGGCGCGCGGCGCGAAGCTGAAGCTCATCTTCGAGAATTGTTACCTGAACGAGGCCCAGAAGATCCGGCTCTGCGAGCTGTGCGGCGAGCTCGGCGTGGACTGGGCCAAGACCTCGACGGGCTTTGGCAGCTCGGGCGCGACGCTGGAGGACTTGCGGCTGATGCGGCGGCACTGTCCGCCACAGGTTCAGGTCAAGGCGGCCGGCGGTATTCAAGACCTGGAAATGCTGCTGAAAGTGCGAGAAACAGGCGCAACGCGCAGCGGCTGCAGCAAGACCGACGTGGTGCTCGATGAGCTACGACGCCGACTCGCCCTTGCCGCCCAAAGCTGAGCGGAGCTCGCCCGGCTCGCTATCGCTATCGATATCGCTGTCGCGCTCGGGGGAGCGCGCTCGAAGCTCTGCCCGGCGTTGGTCGATTAGCGCACGCAGCGCCTCGCGCGTGACGCCGAGGCGCTGCGCCACGCCTCGCGCCAGCGAGGTCTTGGCGACGCCAGGTACGAAACGGTAGGTGGCGCGTCCAGCGGGACCGAGCTCGACCTCGAGGAAGGTCAGCTCGACCGGTCGCTCGCGCTCCAGTCGCGCGGCCAGCCCCAGAAAGTGCGTACTGATGAAGGCGGCCGGTGCCAGCTCGCCCAAGAGCTCGATCAACAGCTCGAAGATCTCTTCGCCTTCGGTCGGGTTGGTTCCGGAGCACAGCTCGTCCAGGATCGCCAGACCGCCGAAGGGCAGGCTCTCGAACAGCCGTCGAATGCGCGATAGCTCGGTGCCGAGCCGCCCTTCGCTCTGCTCCGCTTCCGCTTGCTGCACCAGAGACACGAACAGACCGTTGCGCAAGGGCAGCCGCGCGCTGCGAGCGGGCACGAACAGCCCCGCTTGCGCGAGCAGCTGGCTGAGCCCCAGGGCCTGAAGTAACCGGGTTTTTCCCCCGGAATTGGGGCCTGTGACGATGGTGATGGCGCGTGCGCCGAACGCCACGTCGCACGGCACGGGCGGGCTTGGCTCGAGCAGCAAGAAGGGATTGAACAGCTGCTCGAAGCGAGACGGCTCCAGCGCGGCGTCACCGCTCACGAGCTCGGGCAGGCACACTTGCAGTCCCTTGGCCTGGACCAGCGCTCGAAAGCGCAGGGCGGCCACGTAGAACTCGAAGTCGAGCATCAGCTGGTAGAGCAGCAGCCACACCTGCTGCAGCTCGTCGAACACGCCCTCGACCAGGCGCCCGAGCAGCTCCGACTTGCGCAGGTTGAGGCCTCGGAACCAGAGCGAGAAGCGCGCCAGGAAGCGGCGCCAGGGCGACGTGTACCAAGGGTTCTTCTGATTCTCGTCGACGCGCTGGATGGCAAAGCTTCGGATTTCGCCGTCGTGCCCCAGGCGCACCCTCAAATCGACCGTGGCCAGATTGCCCTCGTAGTCGAGCAAGCTGAGCAGGTGCGCCCAACCTTCGGAGCTGCGCACGCTGCTGGTGAAGCCGTGCACGCGCGCGAGCGGGCCAGTGGCGCCCTCGAACCCCTGCGCCAGCGTGTCCAGGGTTGCCTTGAGCGCGCGCAAGATGTCCAGCCGGCGCGCGACGGCGCCGCCGTGGCGCGCGCGCTCGCTGCTCTGAAAAAGCTCGAAAAGATAGCGAATCTCCGCCAACCCGAGCTCCAGGCTACGCCCGAGCTCCGGGCTCGCGAGCAAGCTCTCGAGCACATGGTGGCGGTGCTCGAGCGTCCTGTGCTCGGTCAGCGGGTGGGTGAGCAGCGCCAGCAGTGGCCTTTGCAAGAGCGGGTAGCGGTCGCGCTTCTCGCTGGTCTTGGTCAGACAGCGAGCGACGAAGTCCTTCACGAACAGGTCGCGGGCGAACAGCTCGGGATCGAAGCTGCTGCGCCCGGGATCGAAGGTCTTGAGCACGCGTTCGAAGGTTTCGGGCGAGCTGCCGGTAGCGAACGCGAACGTGAGCGCCTCTCCGAACAGGCGCGCGTCGAGTCGCAGGCGCGGGGTGGGCTCCAGCAAATCGGGCTGCTGCATCGAACCTAGTCGCCCAGCGCGCTCAGCCGTTCGAAGAGCCGCTGCCGCAGCTCGGCGTAGCTCTCGGTGGCCCCCGGCGTCGGGCTGACGTCCTGCGCCGGGTCCGTAGCTGCGAAGCGCTCGTAGAGCGAAGCGAAGCTCGCCTTCGAGGCTGCCTGGGCGGCGCGCAGCGCGGCGCCGAGCGCCGCCGAGTTGCCGACCGAGAGCGCGCGGATCTCGGCGCCGAACACGTCCGCTAGTACCTGGCGAATGCCGCGGTTCTTGGCGGCGCCGCCGGTCACGCGGATGAGCCTCGGCTGCTCGCCGATCCAGTCCGAATGGCGCTGCATGCTCAGAGCTTGGGCTTCGACGATGGCGCGCGCTAGCGCCGGCGGGTCCGCCCAAGCCTCGAATCGTTCGCTGCCGAAAAGTTCCACCTTGGGCGCCAGGACCTTGGGGGTCATCTCCGGAATGAAAAACGGCAGCATCAGGTTGCCTTGGTTACCGGGCCGCGTTTCTTCGAGAATGGCGCGCTCGAAGTCAGGCCAAGACAAGCCGAGCTTTTGTGCCACGCGCTCCCGCGCGAGCGAGCCATTGGCGAAGCAGATCAGGCACATGTAACCGCCGGCGGGATTGCCGAAGACGTGGCCGAAGCCGCGCGGATCGGTGAGCGGCTCGCGCATAGC
>DATDEV010000025.1:0-3045 GCA_036522995.1 Polyangiaceae bacterium | reverse complement strand
CGACAAGCGGCAAAAGGGCGGCACCAAGGTCGTGTTCTTCCTCACCGAGCACGGCCGCATCGGTACGCTGAAGAGCGAGCTCGGCAAGGGCGCCCGGCTCAGCACCCTGACCAACAAACGCGTCAACGACAAGTTCGCGCTGGTGCGCGTCGAGCTCGGCGAGCCGTGAGGATTCGTTCCCCCGTAAACGCGCCCGTCTAACCCCAGCGCGCCCGAAGTACCGCCGAAGCGTTGCGCCAAGCAGGTAAGAGATTGCTCATTTTCTTCGCGGGCGCGAAAGCTCACTCGTAGTCGACCATGCGGACGTTGCGCCGCGCCTTCTCGACCTCGGTTGCGGCGCGCACCTGCTCGTAAAGAGCGACTACGTCGGTCTTGATCTCGAGCACGTTGAGCTCGGGGGTGGACTTGTCGAAGGTCTTGAGCAGCAGATTGCCGGTACCCAGCAAACGCTGACCGAACGGACGCTCCACGGTGTAGTCGGCGACGCGGTACAGGTCGATCTGCTCCAGCCGCTTCGACAGCACCCCGGTCTCCACCACGACGCGGTGGGTGGTGATGCGGTACTTCTTGCCCAGCGTTTGCACCCAGCGCACGAGCAGCCACAGGCCGAGCGTGAGGATGGCCAGTAGCAGCGTACCGACTCCGGGCACCAGCGCCGCGCGCCCTTCGAACAGGACCCGTTCGCCGTCGTGTGACTGCAGCGTCGCGCTGGCCATGACCCGATCGAGTAGCACGCCCGGCCGGATTTGTGCTGAGCTTCGGGCATGTCTGGCCGGCCCGAGGTACGTATCGCCCTGTTCGGAATGAAGGGCGCAGGCAAGACGACGCTCTTGGCCAGCTACTTCGGCAACCAGCAGCGCAACGCTTTCGAAGAGCGACACGGTTATCGGCTGGAGGCTGCGGACGCTGCGCAAGGCAGCGTGCTGCTGTCGCGCTACTACCGGCTCGAAGGCGGCGACTTTCCGATCGGCACCGACGGCTTCGACAGCCTGCGTTTCGGCATGAAGGTGCACGACCTGCCGACCCCGAGCCTCGACGTCGTCTGGTACGACTATCCCGGCGGCTGGTGGGAGACGGCCCCCAGCGACGAGGCAGAACGCGCCGCCCGGCGCGAAGCGCTCAAGCTGCTGCTCGACAGCCACGCCGCCATCCTGCTGGTCGACGGCGAACGCTACGCGCGCGAAGGCATGACCTATGCGCGCAGTTTGCTCGATCAGTTCCGGGCCGAGATCCGCCGCATCACGGGCGAGCTGTCCGCGCTGGGTCAAGCGCCGGACTTTCCCGAGCAGTGGCTGATCGCGTTCTCCAAGGCCGATCTGCTGGGAGAAGGCGTGACCGCACTGACCCTGGCGGAGCAGCTGCGCGAGGGCGCTGCGGACCAACTTTCGGGCGTGCAGAAGGCGGTCGGCGCTTCCAGCAGCTTCGGCCAGGAGTACTTGCTGCTGTCGGCCGTGCGCGGCGACGGCCGGCGCGTGCTCGACGCGCATCAGACCCTGGGCCTGACGACGATCGCGCCCATCGTGCTGCTCGGAGCGCTGGCGCGCGTGGCGGAGAAGACTGGCCGCGGGCGCGTTTGGGGCACGCTGGCCACCGCGCTCGACGTGCTGCGCGGTCTGACCGAAGCCGTCGACAAGCTCGACGACTTTCTGCCGTCCAAGTACCGCGTGCTCACCGTGCTGATCAAGGCGCTGCGCACCAAGGAGGGCCTCTCGGTCAGCGCCGAAAAGCTGCGTGAACGCCAGCGCGCGGCGGCGCGCCGCGGCAAAGCGCTGGATGCTGCCGCCTACGCGCTGCGCGCCGAGCTGGCCAGCCCCGGCACTTCGCGCGCCTACTTCAAGACCCGACTCGAGGACAATGGCTGAGCCGGCACTGCGCATTCGGCTGGACGACGTGCTGTATCGCACGCGCGGGCGCGACTGGGACTACGCTTTCCTGCTCCAGCCAGCGCCGCTGCTCGTGGAAGGCTGGTACGCGCTCCACCGCCGCATCTTCAAGAGCGTCGAGCCAAACGCCACGCCGTGCCTGCTGCGCGGTGAGCTGGGCGTGGGAACAGGCAAGCCCTTCTTCGCCACCGCCTTCACGGATGACGCGCGCCGCGACTCGCAGGCGCGCCCGATCGCCCACTACCTGACCTGGCTCGGGTCGGACGCCGACGCTGCGCCGGGCGTGAGCTTCGGTCCCGGCCTGGTGCAGGCCCTGGCCCCGGCGCTCGACGTGGTGTTCGAGCTCGGAGCGCAGCTGCTGCGACAGGGTGAGCTGCAGTCCCTCGACGCGCTGCTCCGCGGGCGCTTTCAGGCCGCCATCGGCGAGCGCGAGCTCGACGTGACCGCCGCGCCCGGGCTCGCGCTGCGCTGGCTCGGGACGCTGCCGGCGTAGCGCAGGCCAAGCTCGAGACGACTCACTCCCGGCTGCGGACGCCGGCGGCGGCGGCCCTGAGGATGGCTTCGAAATCGCGATCCATGACGGTCTTGCGGCCGGCAGTGGCTGCGTGCTGGATCGCCTGGTCGCACAGCTTGCGCAAGTGAGCGGACAGCGCGTCGACCACACCGTCGGACGTGCTCATGCCCGAGCGCGCCTTGACGTAGGCCTTGAGCTTCGACACCACCACCAGCACGTCCTTGGGCAGATCGTCGCCGGCTAGGCCCACGATGCGACGCGCCTTCTCGCTCTCGTCAGACATGCTCTGCTCCTGTGAGTCGCCCTGTCGCTCGGCTTCCTCGGCCAGCTCGGCCAGATACGCTTCGCGCGTGGGGGCCCGCGTCGGCTCCGCCCAGGCGTCGCGGTGCCGCATCATCGGGACGTGTGCGTCCCAACACGACACCGAGCAAAAGAAAAGCCCCATCCGCTTGCGATTGCACGTCGAGACGCTGCAGCGAAAGTAATCGGCCGAGAACGCAATCGGCCGCTTGCATTCACTGCAAAGCTTGTAGTGCTGGGGCGCCTCTCCACTCATGCTCAAGCGAACCGAGACTCACATGAAACCCCTCTCCGCGAAAGACCCGAGCGTACTACGGCCCACGAGGTACCTACGACCCACGAGAGGGT
>DATDEV010000024.1:0-3544 GCA_036522995.1 Polyangiaceae bacterium | reverse complement strand
CTGTTTCGCCGCGTACAGGGGAACCGACGGCGCTGAGGGCGACGCAAGTGACCTACCGGCGTGGCACCCAAAAAATCTCGCACGACTCCCGATCTCCCAATCTCCCTGTGAATCTGGGAGCCGCTGACCGCCGCCCGGTGCCGTTAGCCTTGGTGCACGAGGTCTACGACGTACTTCACGGCGTCGGGATTCGTTTCGGGCAGGATGCCGTGGCCGAGGTTGAAAATGTGACCACGGCCCCCGCCGCGGCGCAGCACGTCCTTGACGCGTGCGGCGAGCAGGTCGCGCGGGGCGTCGAGCAGCAGATTGTCGAGATTGCCTTGCACGGCGACGCCGTCACCGAGCAGGCGGCGCGCCCAGTCGAGTGGCGTTTTGGCGTCGATGCCGATCACCGTGCCGCCGGCCGCTTTCTGCAGCTCGAGCAGCATCGCAGTGCCGGTGCCGAAGTGAATCACCGGCACGCCGGTCTTCTCGACCGACGACAGGATGTGCCGGACGTGCGGCTGGATGAAGGCCACGTAGTCGTCGGGCGACAGCGCCCCGATCCAGGAATCGAAGAGCTGCACGGCTTGCGCTCCTGCGTCGATCTGCGCGTGCAGGTAGCGGCGCGTCACCTCGGCCAGCTTTTCCATCAGCGAGTGCCAGACCGCGGGCTCGCGGTACATCAGGCGCTTGGTGATGGCGTAGTCCTTGGTGCGACCGCCGCCCTCGATCAGGTAGCTGGCGAGCGTGAAGGGCGCCCCGGCGAAGCCGATCAGCGGCGTTTTGCCCTCCAGCTCACGCCGGATCATGCGAATGGCCGCCAGCACGTAGTCGAGCCCCTCTTCGGGCGCGAACAGCCGCAGCTTGTCCACGCCGGCCTTGTCGCGCACCGGCTGGTGGATCACGGGGCCTTCACCGGCCGCGAACTCGAAGGGCGCGCCGAGCGGCTCGAGCGGCAGCAGGATGTCGGCGAACAGGATGGCGGCGTCGACGCCCAGCGCCTTGACGGGCTGCAGCGTGACCTGGGTCGCCAGCTCCGGGTTTTTGCACAGCTCGATGAGCGTGTGGTTCTTGCGGAGGGCCCGGTACTCCTCCATGTAGCGCCCGGCCTGGCGCATGAACCACACCGGAGTTGCGTCCACCGGCTCACGCCGGCAGGCGCGCAAAAAACGATCCCACATGGGCGCCCGTCAGTCCTTCTGCGACAGCGTTTCCAAGGGCGTGGCTTGCTGGCCCAGGTGCGGCGCGAGCTCGCCCGCCATCGACTTTTGCTTCATTTCGTACTTCGAGGGGCACTTGGCCATGATCAGGGTGGCTTCGAAGCTCTGCCCGTCGGCGGCTAGCTTGCCGTCGGCGGTCACCTCGACGTCCATGCCCGGCATGTCGCGAAAGGTGTCGGGCACCACGCACTGGGCGAAGCGCATGGGTAGCACCGTGTCGCCCTGCTGGATCTTGAAGCGGTACTCGCACGGCTCGTCGCGGCGCACCAGCGTGCCCTTGACCAGCATGCCCTGGACCTTGACGCTGCGGTTGCCGTAGCGGTCCCGCTCCTTCATCAGCTTGTCGACGCCCACCGAGTAGACGGCGGCGTCCTTGAAGCTGAAGACCAGGCCCACCACGCCGCCCACGATCGCCAGCAGCGCGACCAGCAGCCCGATGCTACCCCTGCCCTTGGACTTGGCCGGCGCTGACGCCACCGGAGTAGCCGACTGCTCGACAGCCGGAACACTCACCTCCGCCTCGGCGTCTTGGACCGCTCGCTCTAGTTCTTTGTCGACACTCATGGGCGGCTCAATCTCCCGGTTGGGTCAAAAGGGTAGCACCAAAGCTTCTTGCTGGGGCAGGGGCCCCAGCCCGACGAGACATGTGAGTCTTGGAAGAAAAGATCACGATCGGCGAGAGCAGGAGCCACTCACGAGAACAAAACCGGCGGGGGCCGGCGACCGTCGGGGTTCTGAAAGCGCTGGTCGACTCAACTCTACAGTGCGCATGCTCGGGACTCGGGTGCTCCGGCGAAACTTGACTCGTCGGTCATGGACGGCTCTCAAGAACCTAGACGCGGCGCTGCCGGCCCAGCCGGGCCAGGGGCGGCCCGAGTGAGCAGAAACCAGCCGCGAGGGCCGCTAGCGTGAGCAGCGCGCTGACCGCTACCAGCAGCGAGCCGAAGGCGCCACCCAATAGGGCCAGCAGCCAAATTTCGCCGGCGGCCAAGAGACCCGCCAGTGGAGCGTGACGCGGGCGCGTCCGCTGACCAAAGCGTGCCACCAAGTAGCCAGCAGCGAGCGAGGCCAGCGCGAAGGTCGCCGCCACCAGGATCGCCGCGACGCCGGCCCCGGGAGCGCCCTCGGTTGCAATTTTCCGCGCTACCGCCAGCGCCACCGCCACCAGCGGCGTCCAGATCGTGACCAGGAGCCCCGAGCCGATGAGGACCCACTGCCAGGGGGGCCTGGCCGCCGCTTCGGCGTCCTCGCCAGCGGGCTCTTGAATGACCGGTAGCCGGCGCGTCGCCATGGAAAGCGACGCAACTATCGCACGCGGCGCGCCGAACAGGCACGGTGTCGCTCAGAAACATCCGCAAGCTCCTGACTGTGCGCTGGGTGGCAGCGCTCGTCATCGCATCCTCCAGCTCCACAGCTGGTGCTGACAGCGGGCTGCACTTCAACATTCCCGCAGCGGCACCGAAAAGTGACGCCGCCGCTGAGCCCGCGCCGGGGGCAGCAGAAAACGACGCCGCCGAGCTGCCGCTGCCCTACCGGCCCTGGCAAGGCACCAGCTTCGGATCGCCCCCAGCCGAGCCCGCCCGCGACAAACCGCTGCCTTTCGCCCGCTCACCCGAGCTGCGACGCCGCCCCTACGAGCTCACGCTGGCGCCCGCGCTGTTCTTGCCAACTTGCGGCGACGGCAGCATCGATGGTCGCGGTTGCGCCAGCGTCGCGCTCGGCAGTGGGGTCGAGGCGGCCGTGCTGTATCGGGCCGTGCCGTTCTTCGCGATCGGCGGAGAGGGCCTGTGGTCCGGCCTCGGCGGTGCAGGCGGCGGGGCGCTATCGGCGGCGGGCGGCAGTGTGCGCTTCTTCGGCGTGGTGGGCCGCGCCTACTTCGCCGACACCGGCCGCTGGGATCCGTACGCTTCGCTCAGCATTGGCCATGGCCGGCTCGAGCTGGGCACTGGCTCCGCAGGGGCGAGCGGTGCGACCAGCGGCTGGGGTGGTCGCGTGACAGGCGGCCTCGACTACCTGGTCGGCTCGCACTTCCGCTTCGGCCCGACCGTGAGCCTCGCGCAATTGCTGGTCTGGAGCGAGCTCGAGTGCAGCAGCGGCGTGTGTCGCGAGCGTCAGCTACCGTATGGCCGCTTGCTCGGCTTCGCGACGCTGGGCCTGCGCCTCAGCGCCAGCCTCGGCACCGTGCTCTGAAGCGACGTCACGGAAGCGGACGGCCGCTAGCGGAGGAATCAACAGGAAGGGTGGAAGAATGGAAGGGGTGTGGGTTGGGCTGGTCGCAATCGAGGCCGCCTGACTTAACACCCTGACGCTTATCCACGGGAGCCCTGCGAGGGGATGCCCCC
>DATDEV010000023.1:0-3418 GCA_036522995.1 Polyangiaceae bacterium | reverse complement strand
CTCCCGGCCGCCGTCGGTGAAAGCAACCGAGTGAGCCAGGCCGCCGTTCAGTTGCGCATCGCCCGCGGTGCTGGCGCTGAACTCATGGCTCAGGCCGAACGAACGCCCATCTTCGGAGATGCCCACGTTCCAAACCGGCGCGCCGTGCCCGCCGCTGCGCACGCTCTCGGCGCCGGACCTGGGATCCCAGAGTGACAGCGCGTAGGTGCTGCCGCCCAGCGTGGCTACCCAGTTGCCCGAGGGTGAGATGGCGCTAGCGAGCACGACGTTGTCGTGGCTGGTGTTCTTGGCGACGAGCTTGCCGTCAGGCAACGAGAGCACCGCGCTCTCGAAGGGAGCCTGAGTGCTGGTCACGATGGCTCGATCCCGGCGCGGAGAGAGCGTGAGACTGCCGACGCCGGAGGCCAGGCGCGCCAGGCTGCGCACCTGCTTTCCGGTCTGCGCGTCCCACAGGCGAACGCTGCGATCGGCGCTGGCGCTCACCACGTAGCGCCCATCGGCGCTGAAGCCCACGCCGGTGACGCCGTCCTCATGACCCTTGAAGCGGGCCACTTCGCTGCGCGAGCTCACGTTGAACACGATCACGCTGCGGTCGGCCCCCCCCGTCACGATGTAGTTGCGGTCGGGTGACCAGGCGACCGAAAGGACTCGCCCGCTGTGACCGAAGAACGCGCCGAGCTGCTGCCCGGTCTCGGCGTCGAACAGCAGCACTTTGCCGTCGGCGCCCGCCGAGCAAAGTCGCTGTCCTCGCGGCTCGAAGGCGAGCGCGAGCACGACGTCGGAGTGGCCGGAGAGCAGCCTGGTCACGGCCCCGCTCGCGAAATCGTGCAGGCGGATCTGATAAGCGGACGCGGCGCCGGCGGAGCCGCCTTTTCCGAGCCAGCCGGCGACGGCCAGGTACTTGTCGCCTCCTGAAAGCGCGCCCGCGTAGTAGCGCCCGGCGGGGCCGGCGCCGATTTCTCCGCGCAGCGTGCGCTCGAGCTCGCCGGTGGTGGCTGACCAGACGCGAATGGTCTTGTCGTAGCCGACCGAGACGATGTTCCGACCATCCTCCGAGTAGACGAGGCTCTTCACCTTCGAGCTGTGGCCGACCGAATCGGTCACCAGCGTCGGCGCCTCGCTCAGCGTCCGGAAGTCGACCTTCTCCGACTCCAGCGTGCGCAGCGGAAGTGGGGGGAAGACCTCGTTCCTGGGCGAGCGCTGGGCGGCCGCGTCCGCGCTGCCCGCGAGCGCAGCAGGCGCGACCTGTGAAGCGCTTTGCTGGCCTGCAGGGGTTGCGGCGGACTCACTCGCTTTCGGCGAGGCGCCGCCGCAAGCGCCCAAGCCGATGCCGGCCATGCAAAGCAGCGTGGCGTGGCTCCAGAAGCTCGATGATTTCGATGGCATGCGGACTTTCGTCATTTCACGTAGCCGTTGCGCTCGTTGTGCGCGCCGGAAAATTGGAACCAGAGCCGTAGCGTCTCGCTTACTTGCGCGACCGAGAGGGTCGCTGGCAGTGAGTAAGCGTTGGCGGCCTGGGTGATACACGCTTCCAGATTCTGCTGCATGGCGCGAATCTCCTTGGCGTTGATGTAGCCGCGCGCATTGCCCTTGCGAGCAAGCTCCTTCAGCTCGCCTACGATCGTGACGCGCGCCGCGGCCCCGGAGAATCGACCTCGCGAGCTTCTCACCGTCAGGTAGGTGTCGATCAGGTAGTCCTGCTTGAGGATCGAGTGCTGCTCGAGACACGCTTGCATCGGCGCCTTCAGGACATCGGCGCGCCCGCGGATAGCGGTCTCCTGAGCGTAGAGGCTTTTGCGCGTCTCGGGCTCCTTGACGGAGTAGTACTCCTCGGGCCAATCCTCGGCTTTGATCTCGCCGCAGGGCTTGTCTCCATAGCGAATCAGCTCGGCGACGAGGGCCTTGCGCTGGGCCGGGGAAAGGCCCTCGAGCCGCAAGCACAAGCAAAGCCCGCTATCGTCCGACTTCGCCTCGGGGTGGTCGCGAAGGAACGAGCCGATACGCTTCGGCATTTCTCCGCAGGCGCGCAGGCCTGCCGCGCGCTCTTCGGGCTTGCCGTTCACGTAGTCGAAGTCCCAGCCAAAGGCCGCACGCACGACGTCGCTGATGACATCGGCTTTCCGGTCTGCTTTGCCGGTGAGGCGGGCCTCGTAGCGGAGGAAGAGCGGCAGCCGTTCCCCGGGCTCCACGTAGTCGAGCAAGCTCCCGAACAGCCTGAATTGGTCGCTCGCGGGCCAGGCGCCACTGGCGATCTTCTCGCCGACCTGGTCGAGTCGGGGGCCGCGCTGGGCCCCGCGTAGGGGCTTGATCAGCGCGCGCAAACACATCGAGCTGTCGTTGGGTTCTCCGCCCTGACCGAGCTTCATCGCCGCCTGCCACTCCTCCTCGTCGACCTCCCCATCGTACGCGAAGTAGGCGACGATCTTTTCCCCGGGCACGTTCTTCTTGTAGCTGCAGGAAAGGTTGGAGCGAGCCACCTGGTCGAGCAGGAAGCGTCGATAGCGCGGAGAAACGGGCGCCCGCCCGCGCTGTCCAATCCCGAGCGCCAGGTCGTGCAGGTAGTAAAAGTGGTGCACGCTCGCGGGCGTCTTCACGAAGGGATAGCGCACCACCTGTGCCATCGCCGCCTCGACCTCGGCGGCCGTCCCGCCGCGATCGCCGAGCTCGAGCAGCGTCAAGGGCAGGATGGCTCCGTCCACGAGCTTCTGAACCTTGGCGATGCGCTGGGTGAGGAAGCGATCGGTGTCCAGAGAGCTGCGCCAGCTCTTGGGAGCGAGCGTGAACGCCAGGCGCTCGCTCGGGCGAGAGACGGCGTCTCCGTCGGGCACGGCCAGCGTGAACTGGTCGAGCGGGGTGAGCAGCAGCGTGTTCAGCGTGACGAACAGCCCGCTGTCGCGGCCGTCGATGCCTTCGCAGCTGCCCAGCGCCTTGCCGAGGAAAGCCTTGCGCGAACGGAACGCTTCGGCGGAAGTGCCTTCGACCTTGCCGTAGGCGCGCAGGTTCTGCTCACACGCGGCCGGGTCGCGGTAGTGCTTGTCGCCTTCCTGGATCACCACCTCTTGGCGGACGATGGTGGGCTGCGAAAGTCGTGCCTTTTCTTCGTCGTACGACGCTCGGGGATAGCTTTGACGAAGCCAGTAGGTGCAACCGGAAGGCCCGCACTCGCCGCCCTTGTTCAGGGTCTTTCGGCCCTGGACCTGGACGTCGCAGGTCTCACTCACCTCACTCTTGGCCTCGAGCCCGTTCAGGTCCTCTTTCACGCTCAGCTGCGAGCGCAGCTTGACGCCGAACAGGCGGCACAGCTTTTCGTTGCAGCGCGCGGCAGCCAGCGACAAGGCCTTGGCTTCTTCGTCAGCGGTGCCTTGGCAAACGAACGTGAAGGCATCGGCATTTTCGCCGTCGCCCGCGCTGGCCCAGG
>DATDEV010000022.1:0-2251 GCA_036522995.1 Polyangiaceae bacterium | reverse complement strand
GCGTGGGCGCAAGTATTCGAGCTGCGCAATCTCGACCTGGATCTTGGCGCGACGGGTGCGAGCGTGTCGCAAGAAGACGTTCAGGATGATGGCTTCGCGGTCGCAGATCGCCATGCCGGCCGCGTCCTCCAGGTTGCGGGTCTGCGAGGGCGAGAGCTCTGCGTCGAGCACCAGCATGGTCGCGCCGCTACTCCGTGCGCGCTCGGCAATGCCTTGCGCGGTACCGGTGCCCAGCAAGGTGCGCGGATTGGGCCGCGTGAGCTGACACAGCTCCTGCCCGACCACGTGCCCGCCCTGATGCTGAACGAGCGCCACCATCTCGGCCAACTGTGCCGCGCGCGCGACCGGATCGCGATCAGCACCGAGCGACACCACGTAACAAGCGCTGTCGTGGCGACCGAGCGAGCCGCTCGCCGCTGCACGGGCACTGGACTGCTCCACGAGCTGCTCGAAAGCGCCGTCGTCCGCGAGCGGCACCTCGGAATGCTCCGAAACTGGCTTGGAATTGAACTTGAGCATACAGAATCCCTTCTTCAGATATCGACTTGCCGTGCGCCCAGGCGAGGCTCCGCGCCTGCGTTCCCGGGCTGGGGAACGGCGCTTGCCCAAGCGGCGCAAACAGCCCGCCGCTAGCTGGCCGCGCTGCTTGGCAGAGTGCCGAAACAGCGCCGCACGGCGTAGCCGCGAGCACGAAGCTCCGTGGCGTAACGTTCGCTAAGGCTCAACGAGCGCGAGGTTTCGTGGCGCACGACGTCGCATGACGACGCCGACACGCGGCCTCGAACGGCTCGAGCAGCAGCCTTAGACGAAGGTGTGCAGCCACATAGTGCTCCACTACCTAACACAGCCCACGCTTGCGTCAAGGCGTCACCAACATAGCCAGCTGGACAGCGAGGCTGGTACGGCTAAGCTGGCAGGGTGGGTAACGGTAGATGGCTACGCGGGTTGGTCGCGCTTTCGCTCTTGGCGTGCAGCAGCTGTGGTGCCACCACGCGCCATGACCGCGTCGAACCGGAGCCGACGGGCGACCCGGAGCGGACGGTGGAGAGCTTGCGCTTTTCCAAGCTCGCAGCCGGTCTCGATCGCTACTGCGGCCTCACGCTGGATGAAGGCGCGCTGGTGTGCGTGACAGACGGCAAGCTCAGCCTCGAGCGACCGGGCCCATTCATGGACTTCGCGCTGCACGAAGATCTCGACAGCTACCGCGAGCTTTGCACCGTCGACATGACAGGTCAGCTGGCGTGTGACCTGTCGACCGACGTGCCCGCTGGGAACTTCCATGGCGTGGCCCTCGGCTTCTTCAATTCGTGCGCGCTCGCCGAGGGCGGCAAGGTCGTCTGCTGGATCCCACCGGCATTGGGCGGCAGCCCAGTCCCGGAAGACCTCGGCGGCGGCTTCGATCTGAGCGTGGACATGTATCACGCTTGCGTGCGCTTCGACGTGGTGGGTCATTTCCGCTGCTTCGGAGACCCCGCCAGCGAGGCGATGGGAGAGCTGCACTTCATGCGCGTCTCCGCCACGCCGACCGGCGCTTGCGGCATCGCGCGGGATCCCAGCCTCGGGCAGGGCATCGCCTGCGGTGACGGCATGGGCGTCAGCATGGTGCTGGAGGGCGCGTTCAGCTCGCTGGATACGAGCGTGAACGGGGACGGCTGCGCCACCGATAGCGAGGGGATGATTCGCTGTTGGGGTGGACGCCAAGACCCCAGCCATAGCGAGGCGCTGCCGCAAGTCTCGGTTTCGGCCAATATGATCTGCGGGCTCACCGCCGACGGCGCTGCACGCTGCTTCGACGGCTGAGCCTCGGCCGGCCGTCCCTGGGCCGTTGCGCGGCCGGCGCAGCGGCCGGCATTGTGGTTCGAGCTTGCGATCGTACACTGCGCGCGCAAATGACGGTCCCCAGCTTGTCGCTCCCGAGCCGGCTCTGGCTCTCGTGGCTCTGCGCCTTCAAAGTCCTGTTCGATGGTCGCTTCGCGGCGCAGGTGGCAGCGCTCGGCGTTCCCGCAGGGGCTGCGCTGCCGGCAAGTCCGTCGCCTGCGCCGTCCCCATCCGTAGCGCCGCCGCAAGCGCCGCCACCAGCGCCGCCACCCGCACCCGCGACAGGCGCGCTCCAGCTGCTCTCGCTGCTGCAGCGTGAGGGGCGCTTCGTCGATTTCGTCGAGCAAGAGGTGACCGCGTTCAGCGATGCAGACATCGGGGCGGCGGCGCGGCTGGTGCACGAGGGTTGCCGCCGCGCACTGCACGCTCATGC
>DATDEV010000021.1:0-3397 GCA_036522995.1 Polyangiaceae bacterium | reverse complement strand
GGTACGTCGATCTGTGACGAGACTGTAAACGCTCCTCGTGCACTCCGACTGGCGCCGCGAAGGCGACGGCACATGCATTGCAAGTCAGGAGCATCACGAGGAGGCAGACGATGAACGACAAATTTCGACGTGACGAACGCGTTGGGGCGAACCAGCGCCGCTACGACCAAAGCCGTGACCGCTACGGCGATCGCTACCGCGAGGATCGCTATGGCGAGGATCGCGCACTGCGCAGCCCCGATCGAGAATTCGAGACTTCGCAGCCATACCGCCAACCCAACGACGAAGCGTGGGGCTATGGGAGCCCCGACGACGAGCGCTTCTATGGCCGCCCGAGCTTCGATTCACGCGAGCGCAGCGTTGGCTGGCGGGGCGCCGTCCAAAATCAGGGCTACTCACCGTCGCCATATGTCCCGGATTGGCAACAGCGCGGCGGATTTTATGGTCGCGGCCCCAAAGGCTACACGCGCAGTGACGAGCGCATCCGCGAGGACGTCTGCGAGCGGCTCAGCTGGAACGACGAGATCGACGCCACTGACGTCAGCGTGCGCGTGGAGTCCGGCGAGGTGACGCTCGAGGGCACCGTCCCGACGCGGCACATGAAGCGCCTTGCAACCGACGTCGCAGAAGAGGTGAACGGCGTTCAAGACGTGCACAACGTCGTCCGCGTCACCAAGCCCCTGCTCACCGAGCTGAAAGAAAAGCTCACCGGCGAGCAGAGCGAGGAGCACCACGCCTACACCGGCACGAACACGACCTCCGGCGGTAGCGGTAGCGCCGGCTTGTCGCACTCACGCAACGGCGAGACCTGAGAGCAGCTGATGACCAGGGCGGGCGGGGGGCCGCCCTGACGCTAAGCGACGAAGCTCACGATGCGCTCGAGCGCCCGGGGGTCGTCGCCACCGGCCGCCAGCACCTCAGCGTGCTCAGGAGGTTCGTAAGCCAGGTCGATGCCCGGCAGCTGGCCGGGCGAGCTGGCCGCGCTGGCATACAAGCCCTTGCTGTCGCGCCGCTGGCACTCCGGCAGCGGTGTCGTCACCCACACCTCCAGAAACCGCGGCGAAAGCGCGCGCGCCAGCTCGCGATACTCTCGCAAGTGAGCCGTAGCCGGTACCAGCACGATCAAGCCTTGGGCGGCGAGCTCACCGGCCAAGCGAGCTAGCGCTGAATAGAATTGAGCCCGCTCGGCCTCGGAGTAGCCCAAGCTCGGGGTGATGATGGCGCGCATGACGTCACCGTCGAGCACGCAGGGCAGCTTGCCTCGCTCCCGCAGTTGCTCCCGCACCGCTTGCGCCAGCGTCGACTTGCCCGAGCTGGGTAGGCCCGTGAACCAGACCACGACACCGGTCATCGAAACACCTGCTCGGCCAGGTCGGGGTCGAAACGCTCGGCGTCGAGCGCTGCCTCTGCCAAGCGCAGCAGCCGACCTCGCGCGTCGGCGGAGAGGTTGGGGTACCAAACCGGGCAAGCGAGCACGAGCAGACGCCAGGTCAGGAACGGCGCTGCTACGGAGAGCAGCCGTGCATCACCGGCCTGCGCCAAGTAGCGCGTCCAGAACTCTCGCCACAAAGGAGCGAGCGCGCTGTGCCAAGCGGCTTTGTCTTCCAGGGCGAAGAAGATGAAATTGGCTGCCATGCAGGTGACGTCGTCTGCGGCGTCGCCCAGCGAGCCCCGGCTGGTGTCGAGCACGTGCAGCGAGCCGGCGTCGTCGAACAGCACGTTGAACGGGTGAAAGTCGCCGTGTATGCGCGTGGGGCGCGGCTCGAGCCGTTTGAGTCGCCAGCGCCACTCCAGGCAGCGGCTTTCGATGCCTTGCAGCCGCTGCGCGTCGGCGCCCGCGGCGTTCAGGCCATAGCCGTCGACGATGCCGAAAATGCCTTCGCCTCCGCCGAGCAGATCGCGCAGCGAGCGGGCGTGGGCGACGCCGCCATCCGGCAGCGGGGTGTGCAGCTGCACGAGGTAGTCGGCGAGAGCACGCACCCGCTCGAAATCAGCCGGCGTTGCGGCTCGGCGGCGGGCGATGGCGCGCAGGTCGTCGGCGTAGGGGTGGCCCTCGACATACTCGGTGAGCAGGTAGAACTCACCGCTGTCTTGGAGCGAGACGCTCGTTCCGTCACGCCGAAAGGCGCCCACGTCCAGCGCCTGCGCGTGACGCGGTATCGCTCCGAAGGTGTCGGCGGCGAGCAGCAGCTCGGCTGCGCGATCGGCGCGTCGATCGTGCCCGAACGGGTTGCTGCTCGTCCCGTGGAGGACGAAGCTCTTCGGCTTGCCCTCGACCTCGACCTCCAGCCGGATCGGCGTGCCGTAGCCGGCCGCCTTGGCCGTGACTTGTCGAGTGCGAGCGCCGTCGTCTGGTCCCAGCGCGACGGCCCGCACGAGGCGGGCATTCGGGAGCGCTCGCCGCACGATGCGCGCCAGCTCCGGATCGAGTGCCGGAGCGGGTAGCGGGTCGTGCTCGGAAGTCTGAGTCTCCATCACGTTCCTTCCTGGTGCGCTCAATCCCTCCCTTGCATGCCGCGGGCCAACAGCGAAAGGCGCCGTGGCGCGCGCCCAGGTGGGTCACGAAGGCGCAAACCTTGCGCGAACCACGATCCCCGCGAAAATTGCGCGGGCGGATTGCGTCGTGCCGGGCTATCTTCCCGTCTCACCGTGCGACGTAGCTCGAATCACCATTCGTAGACCGGTCGTCAGGAGCTTTCCTGAACGGCCTTGGGTGCGTTTGGGAAAGGGCTTCACAGCTCGCGCGTTCGCAAGGTCCCCAGCGCATCCGCCTGGAGGACATCGTGAACAAATCGAACATCACCGTTAAGGGTACCCGGCTGATCGTGGGCGAAGAAGCGCGGCGTTTCGTGGCGCTGTGCGACGAGCTACGGAGGTGTCTTCATCGACGCCGGCTATGAAGAGGTCATCGTGCCGGCGCTCGGCTATCAGAGCACCTTCATCGCCAAGGGCGGCGACGAGATCGTCGGGCAGATGTACGCCTTCAACGACAAGAAGGGCCGGCCCATCTGCCTCGTTCCGGAGATCACCGGTCCGCTGCAGGAGGCCTGGCGTAGCCAAGGGTCCCGGCAGTCCCGACCACGGCGCCTGTTCTACATCGCACGCTGCTACCGCTACGAAGCGCCGCAAGCCGGGCGCTATCGCGAGTTCACGCAGCTGGGAGTGGAGCTGCTGGGCGACACGGCACCCGACGACCAGCGTGAGGTACTGGCGCTGCTGCGCTTGGTGCTGGACCTCACCGGAGTCCCGTACGCGCTCGACGAGCGCGTCAAGCGGGGGCTCGGCTACTACACCGAAGCCGGGTTCGAGGCTCGCTGCGAGCTGCTCGGCGCGCAGAAGCAAATCGCCGGGGGCGGTCGCTACGCCGAAGGCATCGGCTGGGCCGTCGGCCTCGATC
>DATDEV010000020.1:0-3282 GCA_036522995.1 Polyangiaceae bacterium | reverse complement strand
GCTGAGCAGCGCGTCCGAGGTGCAGGGCACCAGCCTGCGCGAGGTAGTGACGGTCCGTAAGCGGCTCGCCCAAGACGCGCACGGATTGAATGGCAGCGCCGCCGTGCTCGGCGACGCGCTCGAACGCCTGGAGCGCGTGCTGCGCGAGACGTTCGGCGAAGTGGAAATGGGCCTGGGCGGTCTGGGGCTTGCCGTGGGGCAGCTGCGCGACACGGTGATGAAGCTGCGCATGGTGCCGATCGCCCGGCTATTCTCGAAATACCAGCGCACCGTGCGCGAGCTGGCCAATCGGCTCGGCAAGCAGGTCGCGGTCGAGCTTTCCGGTGCCGAGACCGAGCTGGACAAGGTGCTGGTCGAGCGCCTCGAAGATCCGCTGCTGCACCTGGTGCGCAACGCCGTCGATCACGGTATCGAGCCGCCCGACGAGCGCGAGCGCGCCGGCAAACCACGACAAGGTCGAGTGCTGCTCTCCGCCAGTCAGAGCGGGGCACAGATCGTGGTCACGATCCGCGACGACGGTCGGGGGCTCGATCCCGACAAGCTCAAGCGCAAGGCTGTCGAGAAGGGTCTGCTCACGCTCGAGGAGGCCGAAGCGCTGGACGCCGAGCAGGCCTACCAGCTGATCTTTCGCGCCGGCTTTTCCACCGCCGAGCAGATCTCCGACGTGTCGGGCCGGGGCGTCGGCATGGACGTGGTGCGCGAGGCGATTTCGCGGCTCAAGGGCGACATACGCATCGAGAGCGAGGTCGGCCAGGGCACCACGCTCGAGCTCAGCTTGCCGCTCACGCTGGCCATCACGCAGGTGCTCACGGCTCGCGCGGGCGGCGAGCTGGTGGCCATTCCGCTCGACGCCGTGGTCAGCGCCCAAGCCGTCGAGCCAGCCGATCTCGAGCGCATCGCGACCGGCACCTGCATCCGCGTCGGCCACGCGCTGCTGCAGCTGGTCGATCTGGCCGAGGTGCTCGGACTGGCGGGCGGCACCAGCCTGGGCGACGAGCAGCCGAGCAGCGTGGTCATCGTTCGTCACGGTCAGCTCGAGCTGGCGCTCTCGGTGCAGCAGGTGCTGGGCCGTCACGAGGTCGTGATCAAGGCGCTCGGACCGCTGCTGGCCGCGGCGCCGTGCACGGCCGGCGCCGCTCTGATCGGTGAGCGCATGGTGCTGGTGGTCGACCTGGCCGACGTCGCGGCGCGCGCCCTGGCCGGCAATCGACCGGGGCCGCGCCTGCGCCCGCGCGCCACCTCGACCACGCGCGCCAAGGTGCTGGTCGCCGAAGACAGCCCGCTCATCCGCGACGCGATCCGGCGCGAGCTGACGCGAGCCGGCTTCGACGTCACGGTCGCCGAGGACGGCGAGCAAGCCTTGCGCCTGGCGCTCGAGGGCCGCTTCGACGCGATTTCGAGCGACGTGATGATGCCCAAGCTCGACGGCTACGAGCTGGTGCGCGCGCTGCGCCAGGAGCCGCGCTATCGCGACGTGCCCATCGTCATGGTCACCAGCAAGGACGCGCGCATCGACGCCATGAAGGGCTACGACGCCGGCGCGGACGCCTACCTCGCCAAGCCCGCGGAGGCCGACGAGCTGGTGCGCACCCTCGACGCCCTGCTGCGCCGCACCCGCTAGAGCTGCAAAAAGACGACAAACCACGGTTTTTGCGGCGCCTTTGTGCACTTCCCGCCAGGAAAATCCGTGCTAGGGTCCGCCCGGTTTTACCCAGGGCC
Organism: Polyangiaceae bacterium; assembly: GCA_036522995.1. Taxonomy (GTDB): domain Bacteria; phylum Myxococcota_A; class Polyangia; order Polyangiales; family Polyangiaceae; genus PMG-095. Next base: position 1,563 of record DATDEV010000020.1, on the reverse strand, counting down.
GGAGTGGTCTTGGGCCATTGCGCAGAGCGCCGGAGCTACTCATGAGTCGTTACCTGTTCACTTCCGAGTCCGTCACCGAAGGCCATCCAGACAAGGTGAGCGACGCCGTCTCCGACGCCGTGCTCGACGCCGCGCTTGCGGGCGACAAGATGAGCCGCGTCGCGTGCGAGACTTTGTGCAAGACGGGCTTCGTGGTCCTCGCCGGCGAGATCACGACCAAGACCAACATCGACTTCGGCAAGGTGGCCAGAAGCGCCATCCGCGACATCGGCTACACCAGCTCCGAGATGGGCTTCGATGCCGACACCTGCGGCATCCTGATCGCGGTCGAGCCGCAGTCGCCCGACATCTCGCAGGGCGTGACCGAGGGTGAGGGCTTGTTCAAGGAGCAGGGCGCCGGCGACCAGGGCCTGATGTTCGGCTACGCCTGCGACGAGACGCCCGAGCTGATGCCGGCGCCGATCATGTACGCCCACCAGCTGGCCAAGCAGCTGGCCGCCGTGCGTAAGAAGAACCAGGTCGACTTCCTGCGCCCCGACGGCAAAACCCAGGTCACCGTCGAGTACGAGAACGACGTGCCCAAGCGCATCGAGACGGTAGTCCTCTCGACGCAGCACTCCGAGAGCGTGAAGCACAAGACGCTCAAGGAAGCGATGATGGAGCTGGTGGTCAACAAGATCCTGCCCAAGCACCTGCTCGACAAGAACACCAAGTACTTCATCAACCCGACCGGTCGCTTCGTGGTCGGCGGTCCCTGCGGCGACGCGGGGCTCACCGGCCGCAAGATCATCGTCGACACCTACGGCGGCATGGGTCGTCACGGCGGCGGCGCTTTCAGCGGCAAGGACCCGTCGAAGGTCGATCGCTCCGCCTGCTACTACGCGCGCTTCGTGGCCAAGAACATCGTGGCGGCTGGCCTGGCCAAGCGCTGCGAGGTGCAGGTTGCCTACGCCATCGGCGTCGCCAAGCCGATGGGCGTGTACGTGCACACCTTCGGCACCGGCAAGCTCGACGACGAGAAGCTCGCCGCCTACGTGGCCGAGAAGTTCGACTTCCGCCCCCGCGCGCTGATCGAGGAGCTCGACCTGCTCCGCCCCGTCTACCGCCCCACGGCCGCCTACGGCCACTTCGGTCGCGCCGAGTTCACCTGGGAGAAGACCAACCGCGCCAAGGAGCTGGCCGCCGATCTGGGTGGTAGCCCCATCAAGAGCGCCTCCAACGGCAACGGCAGCACCAAGGCTGCTGCGAAGCCGACCAAGCCCGCCAAGAAGGACAAGGACAAGAAGGGCAAGAAGGGCGGCCGCTCCGCCTCCGCCTCGGCCTGAGCCTAGGTCCTGACCCTCGAGCGCCGTGTGCAGGGCCCCCTGCATACGGCGCTTTTCGTTTGAGCCGCCGTTACGGGCTGGGGCGAACGCAGTCGCGGCCAGCGGCTTTGGCAGCGTAGAGCTGAGCGTCGGCGCGATCGTAGAGGCTTTCGGCCTCCTCGCCTGCGGCGAGCTCAGACACGCCGAGGCTGACCGTCACTGGCAGCTCCTTCTCCTCGAACACGTACGGCTCGCGCGA
>DATDEV010000019.1:0-5925 GCA_036522995.1 Polyangiaceae bacterium | reverse complement strand
ACGATTGGCACGCTCAGGCGCTTGGCCTCGCTGACCGCGATCGTCTCTTGCGCGGGATCGATCACGAAGATCGCCTGCGGCACGGCGCCCATGCCCTTGAGGCCACCGATGTACTTCTCGAGACGCGTGCGCTCCTTCTCGAGCTGAACGGTCTCCTTCTTCGGCAGCTGCGAGTAGGTGCCGTCTTCCTTCATGCGCTCGAGGGTGCGCAGACGGTCGAGGCCGCCCTTGATGGTGCGGAAGTTCGTCAGCGTGCCGCCCAGCCAGCGGTTGGTGACGAAGTACATGCCGGCGCGACGCGCCTCTTCACGCACGATCTCTTGCGCCTGGCGCTTGGTGCCGACGAACAGCACGCTGCCGCCGCGAGCGGTGGTCTCCGACAGGAAGTCGAAGGCGCGCTTGAACAGACGCGCGGTCTGGTCGAGGTCGACGATGTGGATGCCGCTGCGTGCGCCGTAGATGAACGGACGCATCTTGGGGTTCCAGCGCTTGGTCTGGTGACCGAAGTGAACGCCAGCTTCGAACAGCTCCTTGACGCTCAAGGGCTCTTCGGGATTGCGGATGGCTCGGCTCATTTCCGGGGCGGCTTCGAATGCGCCCGGATCGGTGTTCTGTGTCATGGGTGCGCTTACTCCTTTTCGGTTATGCCTCCGTCCCACCGAGCGCCAACCTTCTTGCGAAGGCACCGGACGCTCTGGATGCGCGTGGGACGTGTGGTGTTCCCCGCTAGATTGCGAGGGGCGCGGAACTTACGCGCAACCTTCGAGCTGTGCAAGCCGATCTGTGACGCATTGGCTCGATGGCCGGGCCCCGGCGGCGGGCCGGGAGTCTCGCAACCCAGAGTCGTGGCATTTTCTTTTCAATTACAACATCTTAATCGCGCTCACGGCGAGTAGCAGGACGCCCACGGCCGCCGCCAGGAAGGCGGCGACGTGGAGCCCGGGGGTCGCCAGCGGGCGCGGGCTCCGCGGCGGCGGGGCGCTGCCGGGCGGGACGCTGGGGGCCGGCTCCACGACGGGTAGCGCGGTGCGGGTCGACCCCGGATCGCTGAGCGGTTCCGTCGGCTCCGAGCGTGGGCCGGGAACCACGGTGGGCGCGCTGGTGGCACCGTCGACGAGCGTGTCGGAGCCGTAGAGCGTGGCCGGACGAGGGGGCGGCGGGCGCAGCGTGGTCGTGTCGAGCTCGAGCGCGAGCGCCGAGGCCAGTGAGCTCAGGCAACCCGACGCGCGGACCGACGGCAGGGCCAGCGTCGGCTCGTCGGTCGACACGAAGCGGTCGTAGCGGCGCAGCAGCAGACGCAGCTGCTGAGCGAGCGCGTGCGCGTCGTGCGGGCGCTCACGCGGGTCTTTGGCGAGCATGCCCGCCACCAGGGCGTCGAGCTCCGGCGCGACCACCGAAACGGTCGACAACAGCGGGACGCTGCGCTCCAGCTGCGCCAGCAGCAGCTCCTCCGGATCGCGCGCGTCGTCGAAGGGGCCCCTGCCGCTCACCATTTCGTAGAGGATCAAGCCGGCGGCGTAGATGTCGGAGCGGGCATCGACCTCGATACCGTGAGCCTGCTCGGGCGACATGTAGCGCGGCGTGCCAACCGCCGTGCCGCGCGCCGTGATCACGTTGCTCGCGTCGTCGATCTTGGCGATGCCGAAATCGAACACTTTGACGCTGGTGGGGCCGGTCAAGAACACGTTGCCGGGCTTGACGTCGCGATGCACGACGCCGATCTGATGAGCCGCGGAAAGGCCCTCCAGAATGCCCGCTGCGATGGCCAGCGCGGCCTGCGGTAGCAAGCGCTGGTGGCGGAAAAGTCGCACCGCCAGCGTTTCCCCTTCCAGCCGCTCCATCACGTAGAAGGTCACGCCGTCGCCAGACGTGCCGGCATCGGTCACGCTCACGATGCTCGGGTGCTCGAGCCGCGCCAGCGCGCGCCATTCGTTGCGCAGCCGCGCCACCAGCTCCACGCGCCGCGCCAGGCCCGACTGCAGCGCCTTGAGCACGAAGCGCTTGCCCAGCTCGACGTGCTCGACCTCGTAGACGCGGCCCATTCCGCCCGTGCCGAGCAGCCGTACGACGCGGTAGCGCGTGCCGGCGACGAGCTGCCCGTCTCGAAATTCACGAAACTCGCTCAGCTGGCTCGGGGCGCGCCGGCGCGGGCGGCGGGCGATGCGCCTCGGCAGGCTAGCCAGCGCCAGGTGGGGCGTCGGCTCGGGCGGCGAGGCGTCGAACGGCAGCTCTGGAAGACCAAGCCTGGACACGCGCGCCCATCGGTCGAGCGCTCGCCAGGTTGCGGGTGGAAGCGCAACGAAGCCGAGGAATTACGCGGTGCTGAACGCTTGTCCGGTCTATGTGGACAGGTAGTAGAGGAGGCCGAGGCTGAACAGCACCAGGTTCAGCACGCCAAGCGCGATACCGGCGACCGCCATGCCGCCGCCGCCGATGACGGCGGGCCGGCGCTGCACCTGCGCGCGCGCGACCAGCCCGGCGATGATGGCCGTCACGCCGGTGAGCGGGCCCAAACACAAGAGCATGCCGCACACGAGCGAGAGCATGGCGGCGGGCGTGGCGGGCGGCTTCTCGCCCTTGGGCAGCCCGGTCTTCGGATCGATGGTCAAGGCGTGGAACGCCATGGTCTCGGGCGAGCCGGTAATGGGCTTTTGAGCCGGCTGCTGGCCGTGCGGGCCGTAGCCCTGAGGCGGGTAGCCGCCGCCCGGCGGCCCGTATCCACCAGGCGGTGGCTGCATCGGCGCAGCATAGCCGATTTGCGGCCCCTGCCCCGGAACTTGAGCTAAACAACGCGCAGACCGAATGGCTATCACTCGCGACAACGTGCTCCACGTCGCCAAGCTTGCGCGACTCGAGCTTTCAGAAGCCGAAATCGACAAGATGCAGCGCGATCTCGACGGCATCCTCGAATACGTGAACCAGCTCTCCGAGCTCGACACGAAGGACGTCGTAGCCACGACGCAGCTGGTCGAGGCTGCTCCCTTCCGCGCCGACGTGCCGCGTCCGAGCTTGCCGCACGACCTGGCGCTCGGTCAGGCGCCGCGCTCCTCCTCCGACGGCTTCGCCGTCCCAGCATTCGTGGACGAATGATGAGCGAGCTTCTGGAGCTTTCCATCGCCGAGCTGGCCGATCGCGTCAAAACGGGCGGCGTGACGGCACGCGCTGTCACCGAAGCAGCGCTGTCGCGCATCGAGCAGACGCGGGAGCTGAACGCCTTCTTGCACGTGGCGGGCGCGGCCGCGCTGGCAGCCGCCGACGCCGTGGACGCCAAGCGCGCGCGCGGCGAAGCGCTCGGCAAGCTGGCCGGCGTGCCGATCGCCATCAAGGACGCGCTCTGCACCTCGGACGCGCCCACCACCTGCGGCTCCAAAATCCTCACGCGCGTGGGCGAAAATGGCACTTCCGGCACCGATCCGGAGCATGGCTTCCGCCCCCCTTACGACGCGACCGTGGTCGCGCGGCTGCGCGCCGCCGACGCGGTGCTGGTCGGCAAGGCCAACATGGACGAGTTCGCGATGGGCTCGTCGGGCGAGAACAGCGCCTTCGGCCCGCCGAAGAATCCGTGGGATCGCTCGCGCACGCCTGGCGGCTCGAGCGGCGGCAGCGCGGCGGCGGTAGCGGCGGGGCTTTCGCTCGGCGCGCTCGGCAGCGACACCGGTGGCTCGATTCGCCAGCCGGCGGCGCTGTGCGGCGTGGTTGGCGTGAAGCCGACCTACGGTCGCGTGTCGCGCTACGGCCTGGTGGCGTTCGCTTCGAGCCTCGATCAGGTGGGGCCCTTTGCGCGCGACGTGCGCAGCGCCGCGCGCTTGCTGGAGGTCATCTCGGGGCGCGATCCGCTCGACTCGACCAGCGCGGAGCTACCGGTGGGCGATTACGAAGCCGCCTGCAGTCGCGACGTGAAGGGGCTGCGCCTCGGCGTGCCCGAAGAGTACTTCGGTGAAGGGCTCGATCCGGCCATCGCCAAGAGCGTGCGCGATGCGATTGGCGAGCTCGAAAAGGCTGGCTGCAGCGTCAAGCCGGTGAGCCTGCCGCACACGCGCTACGGCATCGCCACCTACTACATCGTCGCGACGGCGGAAGCTTCCAGCAACCTGGCGCGCTTCGACGGCGTGCGCTTCGGCTTGCGCGTCGAGGGTCCGAAGAGCGATCTCACTTCGCTGTACGGCAAGACGCGCAACGCCGGCTTCGGTGCCGAGGTGAAGCGTCGCATCCTGCTCGGTACGTACGTGCTGAGCGCGGGCTACTACGACGCCTATTACAAGAAGGCTCAGCGCGTGCGCACGCTGATCAAGCGCGACTTCGATCGCGCCTTCGAAGAGGTCGATGCCATCGCGGTGCCGACCAGCCCGAGCCCGGCGTTCAAGTTCGGCGAGAAGGTGGACAATCCCCTGGCCATGTACCTGGCCGACGTGTTCACGCTGCCGGCCAGCCTGGCGGGCATCGCCGGCCTGAGCGTGCCGTGCGCGCCGACGCCGCCCAGCGCCGGTCAGCCGGAGCTGCCGGTGGGCTTGCAGCTGCTCGGTCCTGCGTTCGCTGAAGAGCGTCTGTTCTCGCTCGCCGCCGAGGTGGAGCGCCGGATGGGCGTCATTCGTCGTCCGCCAGCGCAGTCATGACAGCGGGCGGCGACGCCGGGCTTGCGAGCAGCGGCTATCGCTGCGAGCGGGCCTCGAGCGCGCATGCCGAGGCGCTGCTCGAGCTGTTCGAGAGCGCGGGCAGCGGCTGCTTCTGCAACTACTGGCACTTCGAGGGCGATAAGAACGCCTGGCTCGAGCAGTGCTACCTTCACCCACAACGGAACCGCGACGCACTTTTGGCCCAGCTCGCCGCCCCCGAGCTGTGCGGCATCGTCGCGATCGCCAGCGCCAGCGCCAACCAACAAAGAACCACGCGCATCGCAGGGTGGTTGAAGGTCACGCCCGCTGCCAGCGTGCCGCGGCTCTACGATCAGCGCGTCTATCGCCAGCTGCCGGCGTTCGCGGGCGAGCGCGCAGGCGTGTTTGCCGTCGGTTGCTGCTTCGTTGCCGAGGAAGAGCGCGGTCAGGGCGTGCTGCGCGAGCTGGTGGCGGCAGCGCCTAGCATCGTGGCAGCGGCGGGCGGCGTTGCCATCGAAGCGTTTCCGCGCGGCGCGGTCGCGGACGCTGAGCCACTTCGCCCCGATGAAGTCTGGCGCGGCCCGGAAACGCTCTTCGTCGAGCAAGGTTTCGTGGCCGTCTCGGACTTTCGCCCCTACCCGGTGCTGCGCTTACGGCTGGTCTGAGAGCCTACATCCGCCCCGAATTGCCTCCTATTGCTTCCCCGCGAGCACTCGGCGAGCGCTGAGGAGGCCTGGCGCGCGGTTGGACAACTGGCGGCTGCACGCGATATGTTGAAGAGGCTGTCTTCAGTGCGCCGCGCGCACCCTACCGAGTTTGCAAGTGTCTCCCTCCGTCCGCTCCACACGCCTCCAGCTCATTCACGATCTCGCCGAGCGCTTGGCTGGGGATCCAGTGGGCGGATTTTTCGGCGACTGCTTGGATGCGCTGCTGCGCGGCACCTCGGCGCGCAGCGCTGTCGCGTTCGCGGCTGACGAGCGGCTGGAGCTGGTTGCCGATCGCGGGCTGGACTCGGTGCGACGACCGCTTTCGGCGCTGCTACGGGGTGCCAGCGCTTTTGCGGAGCGCGCGCTCGCCACGCGCAAGCCCGCCAAGTCGGCCGACCTGCACACCGATCGAGACGGCGTCGACGACGCCGGCGAGTTCCTGGCCATCGGCTCGCGCTGCGTGCTGGCGCTGCCGGTGCTCGACGGTCGTGCGCCGCTGGCGGCGCTGGTGCTGCTGTTCCCGGACCCGAACGGCGTGGACGCCGAGACCATCGCGTTCGCGGGCAGCGTCGCCAGCCTGGCTGCGCTGCGGGCGCAGCGCGAGCGCCGCGTGGAAGCCAACCTGT
>DATDEV010000018.1:0-6255 GCA_036522995.1 Polyangiaceae bacterium | reverse complement strand
TTCGCCGAGAACTCGGTCGTGGCGACCAGCGGCCTGGTCATCGTCCGCGGCGCCGGTGGCGACGGCGGCGACGGCGGCACCGGTGGACAGGGGCAGCCGGGTGGTGTGGGCGCGGATCCCACGGCCCCCCTCCCCGCACAGCTTCACCCGCAAACCGCGGTACCTGGCAAGGGTGGCAACGGCCCCCACGGCGGTCACGCCGGCGGCGGCGCAGGCGGGACCGGTGGTCATTCGGTCGGCGTCGTGCTCGGAGCAGGCGCCTCGCTGAGCGGCGCCGTCAACGTGAGCGGCGGCGCCGCCGGCTCGGGTGGCGATGGCGGCTCCTCGGCGCCCAACGCACCCCAAGCGGGCAACCCTGGCGAGCCCGGTGCGGACGGCGCGCTCGGCGAATCGCTGGATTGCTCCAGCGGCAGCTGCTGAGCAAGCCTTGGAGCGACGTCGGTCGCTCCGAGCGCCCGCGCGCTACTCGCTCAGCGTGATCGGGATCCACAGCGCGCGCACCTTGGTGGTCGCGCCGCGATGGGTATAGCCGGCCAAGCCGAACAGCAAGTTCCACCAATGGCCGTCGGGGGTCTCGCCGTAAGAGAAGGCAGGGAAGATGTGCACTTCCCAGTCGTCGCCGGTGCTCTTGCGCTCTTCCTTGTAATAGACGTTGCCGACCAGCTGCGTCACGCCCGTGCGATCGCTGAAGCGCCAGAACAGCGGGAACCCGACCGTGGCGCGCGACTTGGGATCGGCGAAATCCCAGAACAGCGGCGTGAGCACGGTGTGCGTCGATTGGCCGTCGCGCCCGATGTAAACCAGCGGGTGAATGTTGGTCGAGAAGCCGCGCAGGTTGGTGGAGTGCTGAAATAGCGGCGTGATCCAGGTCGTCTTGCTGATGCCGTAGCGCTCGAACTTGGCGTAGAGCGGGAAGAACGCCCAGCTCGACTCGCGCGGGCTGGTCCGCTTGTAGAAGAAGGGGAAGAGCAGCTTCTGATCGAGGCCGATGTCCGGATCGCGGTACGCCCAATACAGCGGCGTCACCATGTCGAGCTCGGTTCGCCCGCGGTAGCGCGCATAGCCCCAGGTGGCGAACGTCGACTCGCCCTCGGCGCCGCGCGACGCCATGAACAGCGGGTTGGCTAGCAGCCACGACTTCGGGTCGTAGCCGTAGTGGAACAGGGGAAAGAACGTGGTGTGGCGCTCGCCCTTGCCCCAGATGCTGTAGTACAGCGGGAAAACGTGCAGATATTCGCGCTTCTGCGTGTGCTCCCGATAGTACGGGCCCCACACGTTGAAGTACGAAAGGTCGCGGTCGTTGTAGCGGTAGTAGTGGAGGAGCGGCGGGATGATCTCGTACTTGCGCTCGGCGTCCTGACCGAAGAAGTACAGCGGCGCCAGCCCCAGATCCATGCTCTCGGCCGTGCGCGCATCGCACGACGACGAGCCCTTCCACGAACAGAACAGCGGGCCCACGATGTTCAAGCCGCTACGACCGTCGGTCTTCGTGTAGGTCAGCAGCGGCGGAATGATGGTGTAGCCGCCCGCGCCGTGCTTGCCCGTGAAGTACAGCGGCGCCAGCCAGTTGTCGTGTCCGGTCGGGGTGGTGCGGTTGACCAGCGGCCCGACGATGGTGGTGCGCGTCTTCTTCTCGAGATCGCGCAGGTTCCAGAACAGCGGAAACAGCACGTCGTCGGCGTGCTCGGCACTGCGCCGGTTGTAATAGAGACCGCCGTAGAGCGAGGCGCGATCGACCTTCAGCTTGTCGGTGCGCGAGGGCTGCTTGCGCTCGGCCCAGACCGGGAACGCCAGCTTGAACGAGTAGTCGCCGCTCTTCTCCGAGTAGTACAGGCCGTAGAACTTGCGGTCGAAGCGCGGGTTCTGACCGCGTTCTTCCAGCTCCGGGCTCATGTCCGTGCCAATGCGCTCGAAGGAGCTCTTGCGCATGCGCAGCGGATCCTCGGGCAGCGCAGGCTCGTTGCCCGGCGCCTCGAGCGAGTCATCGCCGCCGGAGGCCGCGTGCGTCTCGGGCATGCCGGGCGGCGGCGCCGGAGCCTGCTTCTTGGACTGGCCTTGTCCGGGCGACGGTCCAAAGCCGGGTGACAGCCCGGGGCCGTAGGGATCCTGAGCCAGAGCGGGGGACGAGCCTAGCGCCGCGGCGACGAGCGCGCCGACGCCAATAAACCTAGCGAGCTTCAACGCGCGGCCTCGCTCGTTTGCGGCAAGGGGCTGGCCAGCAGCTGGGCGACTGTCGCGACCACGTCGGTGCGCGGGCACAGCTGCTGGGTGTGGGCCGCCAAATCCTTCACCTGAACCTGCTTTTGTTGCACTTCGGCGTCACCGATCACCAGGCACGCGCGCGCGCGCACCGAGTCGGCGCGCCGCAGCATGCTCTTCATCGAGCCGCCGCGACCGTCCAGATCGGTGCCGATGCCGGCGGCGCGCAGCTCGCGCGCCAGGCCGAGCGCCTCGTGCAGCCCGGCCGAGCCGAGCGGCGCGATGAAACAGCGTGGCGCCTTGGCCGGCGCCGGCAGCGGCGACGCCAAGAGCAGGCGCTCCAGCCCGATGGCGAAGCCCACCGCCGGTAGCTTGGGACCGCCCAGCTCGTGCACCATGCCGTCGTAGCGACCGCCACCAAGCAGCGTGTTCTGCGAGCCGAGCTCGCCCTGATTGGACACCAGCTCGAACAGCGTGCGCGTGTAGTAGTCCAGCCCGCGCACCAGACCGGGGGTCACCACGTAGGGAGTGCCGAGCGCGTCGAGCGCGGCGCGAAAGCCGTCCCAGTGGGCGCGATCGTCCGGCTCGAGCAGGTCCAGGATCGAGGGCGCGTCGGCGACGGCAGCGCGATCGCGCGGATCCTTCGAGTCGAGGATGCGCAGCGGGTTGTCGCCCAGCCGCTTCTGCGCGTGCTCGCTGAGGGAGTCCTGTCGCGGCGACAGGTGGGCCACCAGCGCGTCGCGGTACTTCTGCCGCGTGACCGGGCCGCCGATCGAATTGACCCGCACCTCGACGTCCGCGATGCCCAGGTCGCGCAGCAGCCCGACCAGCATGTCCACGATTTCGGCGTCGACCACGGGCCCGGCGTCGCCGTACACCTCGCAGCCGGCCTGGTGAAACTGGCGCAGCCGGCCGCGCTGGGGGCGCTCGGCGCGAAACATCGGGCCCACGTAGTACCAGCGCGTGACCGGCTCCTTGCCGTGTACCGAACCGTTCAGGAAGGCCCGCGCGACGCCCGGCGTTCCTTCGGGGCGCAGCGTGAGCGACTCCGACTCGCGCGAGAGCGTGAACATCTGCTTCTCGACGATCTCGCTGGTCTCGCCGGTCGAGCGCGCGAACAGCTCGGTCGGCTCGAGCACCGGCGTGCGCACCTCCGAGAAACCGTGCAGCTCGACCACGCGACGAAACGCAGCCTCGACCAAAGCGAAGCGCCCGACTTCGTCGGGGAGAATGTCGTTCATCCCCTTGACGGCACGAAATTCCATGAGTTTTCGAAGGTGTGGCGAAGCGGGATCGGCGGCGGCGCCGAAACGGCCACGGGCTTATGCTCGGGCGAAGCGATTGGGTCAAGCTCGGCGCCAAAGGTGCTAAAGGGCTGCTGGTGCGCGCGGCGGCGATCGACTTTGGAGCCGTTCGGGTCGGCCTGGCCGTGGCAGACGATCTCGGCCTGCTGGCCCACCCCCGTCCCTTCCTCGACGGTCGCAATCAGGAGGCGCTCCTGCAGCGTTTGGCGCAGCTGCAAGGCGAGGAGCAGCTCGAGGTGTTCGTGCTCGGCCTGCCCCGCGAGCTGCGCGGCCGCGAGGGCCCTGCGGCCAAGCGCGTGCGCGCCTTCGCCGCCAAGCTGGAGCAGGCCACGCCGGCGCGCGTCGAGCTCTGGGACGAGTGGCTCTCCACCCGCGAAGCGGCTGGTCGTTTGCGCGCGTCGGGGCTCAACGCTCGTCAGCAGAAGGGCCGCATCGACAGCGCCGCGGCGGCCATCCTGCTTCAAAGCTGGCTCGATCGCGCCGCTGGTGCGGCCTCGCGCGAGGACTGACGGGTGAGCAAGCGCAGGCGGCCTCCACGCAAGGCGCCCGAGCAGGCGCAAAAGCCCGGCCAGCCCGCGCGACGTGCGCCCAAGGCCCCATCGCGCAAGAGCGGGCAGGTCCGCTCGCGCTTCGCCGCCATCGGCCTGGGCATCGCGGGTGCGCTCGCCAGCTGCGCGCTCGCGCTCTTCGTCTGGAGCTTCGGCCCCGGCCCCGGCGCGGGACGCATCCTGCATTTCGAGGTGCGGGCGGGCGAGAGCGTGGGCTCGCTGGCAGGGCGGCTCGCACAGCAGCAGCTCACCCAAAGCCCGCGGCTGCTCGCCGCCTACGTGAAGGTACTGAACCCTGGACTGGAGCTGGCGGCCGGCAAGCACGTGGTGCGCGACGACCTGTCGGCGCGCGAGCTGCTGCGGCGTCTGGCTCGCGCGCCCGGTCGAGCGGCGGCGCACGTCGTCGTGCCCGAGGGCTTCAACCACCTGCAGCTCGCCGAACGCTTGCAGCAGCTCGGCGTTTGCGATGCCGAGGATTTCCGGCGCAGCGTGCGTGACGCTCGAGCGACCCGTGCCCTGGGCATTCCCGCCGATAGCGCCGAAGGCTACCTATTTCCCGCCACCTACGCGCTGCTGGCCGACAGCACGCCGCAGGCCGTCGTCGCCGTGCTGGTGGCGGAAGCACAAAAGCGATTGGCGCGCCTGCAAGCCGAGCTCGCTGCAGGCTATGGGGCGCGCCAAGCCGAGCACGGCCTGAGCGCGCACGACGTCGTCACGCTCGCCTCGATCGTCGAAAAAGAAGCGGCGCGTGACGACGAAAAGCCGCTCATCGCCAGCGTGTTTTTGAATCGGCTGAGCGACTCGACGTTCCGCCCGCTGCGCATGCTGCAGTCCGATCCCACGGCCAGCTATGGCTGCCTGGTGGTGGCGCCGCCGCCCGCGAGCTGCAGCGCGGGTCGCCCCACGCCGGCCATGCTGCGTGACGCTACCAACCCGTACAACACGTACCGACGCGCCGGGCTGCCCCCCGGGCCCATCTCGAGCCCGGGGGAGAGCGCGCTGCGCGCCGTGCTGGCGCCGGCCCAGACCGATTTTCTCTACTTCGTCGCTCGAGGCGGCGGGCGGCACCGCTTCAGCCGGACCTTCGCCGAGCACCGCGGGGCAATCGAGGGCCTTTAGCCGCCCAGAAGCGCGCTCAGCAGGGGCCCCCCTTCACGCGGGGGGGCGAGAGCGGTAAGCCTCCGGGCGCGTGACGCTCCCGGTCATTTTAGTCCCGCACCCGCACGTGAGGGTCGATAGCAACGTGCTCGGCGGCAGTCCCTATGTGGTCGGCTCGCGCGTGCCGGTGCGCCGGCTGTGGGCGTTTTATCGCGGCGGCACCAGCCTGGAGCGAATCCTCAAACGCTATCCCCAGCTCGGCCCGGCCAAGGTTTTAGACGCCCTGGCGTTCGCGCTCGACAACCAGGAAGTGGTCGACGCGGACCTGGCTCACGAAGAATCGTTGCTGGCCGTGCGTGAAGCGGGCAGGCGAGCCGAGTCGCCCCAGATCGAGCTGCCCTTCGCGATCGCGCCGCCCGTCGCAGCTGTAGGAGCTGTACCCACACCCGGCCCGCCCGCCGGTCAGCGCCGCAAAAGATAGCCTAACTGTGGCGGATAACTGAGGGATTTGCAGACCCCCGGCAAGTGGAGTACAAGAAGCGCTGCCACGCCACGTTACTCGAGACGATTCGCCGCTCTCTCGTTCTGTTCGGGACCGCGTCAACTAGTCAAAAGCAGGGTGTGGAAGGCGATGAGATTCTTTCATCGCGACCTTCTTTCCGATCCCGAAGGCTCATTGGATGGCAGGCAGAAACCGCGACTAGCGGTAACGTTACGAAGAGCCTCACACGAACGAGAAAAAGTAAAATGGGCAATCGCCTCTACGTCGGCAATCTCTCTTTTCACACCACCACGGACGTCCTGCGCCAGGCATTTGCCGGCTCGGGTGAGGTCACTGACGCACACGTCGTGACGGATCGCGAGACCGGTCGCTCGCGCGGCTTCGGTTTCATCACCATGGCTGACGAGCAGCAGGCTCAGGCCGCTATCCAGGCCATGAACGGCGCTGACCTCGACGGTCGCCCGCTTCGCGTCAACGAGGCTGAAGAGCGTCCCCAGCGCGGCGGTGGCGGCGGTGGCGGCGGCTTCGGCGGCGGCGGTGGTGGTCGCGGCGGCGGTGGTGGCGGCGGTGGCGGCGGCTTCGGCGGCGGCGGCGGTGGTCGCGG
>DATDEV010000017.1:0-4442 GCA_036522995.1 Polyangiaceae bacterium | reverse complement strand
CCTCAGGACTACATCAACGTCGCGCGGGTGCTCAAGCTGTCGCGCTGGAAGACGCTGGTCAAGGTCACCATTCCGGCGGCCATGCCTTACATGTTCACTGGCTTCAGGCTCAGCCTGGGCATTGCCTGGCTAGTGATCGTTGCTGCCGAGATGCTGACCGGCGCCCCCGGCGTCGGCGGCTTCCTGTGGCAAGAATACAATGCCCTCATCTACGAGCACATCATTCTGTGCATCCTCACCATCGGCATCGTCGGCTTCATGCTCGATCGTTTGATGAGCCTGGTCGAACGGCGCTTCAAGGCAGCGTAATATGGCACTCATCGAGCTACGCGGAGTCTGCAAGGGTTACGGTTCCGGTGCGCAGCGCACCAACGTCCTGGAAAATGTCGACCTGACGATCGAGAAAGGCGAGCTCGTCTCGATCGTCGGTTATTCCGGCGCCGGTAAGACCACGCTGGTGTCGCTGCTGGCCGGGCTGATCAAGCCTGACAAGGGCCAGGTGTTGGTCGACGGCAAGCCGGTGACGGGCCCCGGCCCGGAGCGCGGGGTCGTGTTCCAGAACTATTCGCTTCTGCCGTGGCTCAGCGTGCTCGAAAACGTGCAGCTGGCGGTCGATCAGGTGTTCCCTGAGCTCAGCTCCAGTGAGCGGACAGCCAAGGCCATGCGCTTCGTCGAGATGGTCAACCTGGGGCCCGCTGCCGGCAAGCTGCCGCGGGAGCTGTCGGGTGGCATGCGCCAGCGCGTCTCGGTAGCGCGCGCTCTGTCGATGGAACCCGAGGTGCTGCTACTCGACGAGCCCTTTGGGGCGCTCGACGCCTTGACCCGCGCAGTGCTGCAAGGCGAGCTGCAGCGCATCAGCCAGGAGAGCGGCAAGACGATGCTGCTCATCACCAATGACGTGGACGAGGGTATCTTGCTCTCCGATCGCATCATCCCGCTCGGCGCTGGGCCGGGAGCCTCGCTCGGGCCGGCCACGGTCGTGGACATCGAGCGCCCGCGCGACCGCAAGGAGCTGAATCACGATCCGCGGTTCCGCGCCATTCGCCTGGGAGTGCTCGAGTACCTGCTCGATTCGGGTAAGGCCAAGCGCGCGCAGACCGAGGCGTCTGCCGCCGTTCAACTTTCGGGCTCGCCGGACGCGAGCCCCGTGGCGCCGGCCCAATCACAGACCGGCATGCTGGAGGTGAGCCCATGAGCGCCAAGAAATTCCTGGAGATTTGGAACCTGGCCAAGGCCTTCCCGGGGCCGCGCGGCAAGGTGCCGGTGGTCGAAGGCTTCAACCTGACCGTGGCCGAGGGCGAGATCATCAGCTTGATCGGCCACTCGGGTTGCGGCAAGTCGACCGTGCTCTCGATCGTGGCCGGCCTGACCGGCGCCACCGACGGCACCGTGATCATGGCTGGCAAGGAAGTCACCGAGCCCGGCACCGACCGCGGAGTGGTGTTCCAGGCGCCCTGCCTGTTTCATTGGATGACCGCGCTCGAGAACGTGGTCATCGGTCTGGAGCAGGCCATGCCCAAGGCCAGCAAGGCTCAGCGCAAGGAAAAGGCGGCCTACTACCTGTCGCGCGTCGGCCTGGGTGAGGCGCTGCACAAGCGACCGACGGAGCTCTCGGCTGGTATGCGTCAGCGTGTCGGTCTGGCGCGGGCCTTCGCGCTCTCGCCGCGCATGCTGCTGCTCGACGAGCCGTTCGGCATGCTGGACTCGATCACGCGCTGCGAGCTGCAGGACGTGCTGCTGCAGCTGTGGCGTGAGGACAAGAAGACGCTCCTGCTCGTGACGCACGACGTGGACGAGTCGGTGTTCCTGTCCGATCGCGTGGTGATGATGACTTCCGGGCCGCGCGCCAGGGTCGGGGAAATCATGGAAGTGACCCTGCCCAGGCCGAGGGAGCGACACAGCGTGCTCGACGACCCCCACTTTTACGACCTGCGCGAGCGCCTGATCGGCTTCTTGGAGGGCCAGGCCGACCACTCGTCGACCGCCCTGCCGAAGAGCGAAGAGCCGCCGAAGTCGGGCTCGCGCCCCGCGGCGAAGCTCAGCGCAGCGTAGGCCAGGGCCAGGAGTCTAGCTCGCGCTGCTCTTCTCGTGGTAACCGGCCAGTCGCTTGGCTTACCACGAGTCGGACGCGCCAGACCGCGTGAGCGATGCAGGCACCTGGCGCAAGGTGCTGCTCGGCGTCCTGCTGCTCAACGCGCTCTGGCTAGGGCGCGGGCTGTTCGAGCCGGGTTTTCGCAACCTGGACGTGACGGGCATCGTCTACAACGCGCGGCTGCTGCTGGCCGGCAAGCTGCCTTACCTGGACTCGGCCGAGCTCAAGCCGCCCGGGGCGTTCGTGCTGCTGGCGCCGGTGCTGGCCGCTTTCGGTCTGCGCGGCGTGTGGGCGCTCGGAGTCATCTGGGGAGCGCTGACCTCGCTGGCCACCGGTGCCCTGGCCAAGGCCTGCTACGGCGACAAGTGGGGACGGCGGGCTGCACTGCTGCACGCCGCCGCTTCGGTGATCGCCAACGACGCCGACATCAACTACTCGTTCTGGATGGCGCTGCCGTTCACGCTCGCGGCCGCCTGCGCTGCGCGCGGCGCCCGGGCGCGCACGGAGTGGCACTACGCAGTGTGCTGGGGCTTCGCGGGCGCCCTGGCGCTGCTCGCGGTCTCGATCAAGCCGTCTGCCTGGCCCTTGGCGATCCTGTTCGCCGGGCTCTGGCTGCGTGAGCTCGGTCGCAAGGACTTCGTGCGCGCCCTGGCGCTACCGGCCTGGGGGCTGTGCGGCGCGCTGGTCGCCGCGCTGCTGGTGGCGCTGCCGTTCCTGATCCAGGGGCGGCTCGACGTGCTCGGTGGCGGGCTGGAGCAAGTGCGCAGCTTCGGCAAGGAATACGTGGGCCTGGTGGTCAAGGGCGCGGGCGGCTACCTGAACGCCGCGGGCATCGGCATGCAGTGCTTGCCCGATCAAATGCCGGCCATGCTGGGTCTGGCGCTGCTCGGTTGCTTGCCCGGCCGCTTCGATGTGCGGGCATCGCACCTGGGCTTCGTGCCGTGGCTCTTTCTGCTGGCCTCGCTGCTCGGCATCAGCATGACGCTCCGCTTCTTTACGCACGACAACGCTCAGCTGTGGCCGGCGCTGGCCGTGCTCAGCATGCGTCCGAGCGGCATGGTCGCTCGCCTGTTCGTCGCCCTCGAAGCTCGCGGTCGTGAGAAGCTGGTCAGGCGCTTGCCGGTGACGCTCGGCTTGCTGGTCGCGCTGCCGGGCCTATGGGAGCGCTTTTGGCTGCACTGGTACTTCGTGAACAACGACCACCACGTGGCGGGAATTTGCAGGCGTTTGGAGCCGCTACTCAAGCCCGATGACGCCGTGCTGGCCTGGGGCTGGCAAGCCTGGAGCGTTTACGAGCATTGCCACCGTGCGGCGCCGGGTCGCGTCTACAAGACGATCGGTACCGTCACGACGCTCAACACCAACACCTGCAATCGCGGCTACGGGCGGCTCCAGCTGCGCGGCGGTGAGGTGAGCCGCCGCTTCATGAGCGAGCTCGAGCGTCACCCACCCGCGCTGATCCTGTGGTCCACGTACCATCAGGACATGGGCGGTGACCCGCTCGACGATTGGTCCCAGCTCTCGGCGCTGCTCGAGCAGGATTACACGATGGTTGCTTCGGAGAAGCAGCTCATCGCTTACCTGCGCAAAGATCGCCTCGAGAGTCGCTGACCTTGGTCTAGTGGCTCGACGTGAAGAGCGTGGTCCAGATCGAGGCCAGTGTGACGACCACGAAGCAGGCGCTCACGACTCGCAGCGCGTGCTGACGCCACGGTTCGGCTTGTTGCTCGGCAGCTGGGGTGAGCAAGATCAGACCTAGAAATGCCAGACCGAAGCCGACCGACCAGTAGTCGTGGCCGACGGCTTTGACCGCGACGTAGCAGGCCGTCAGCACGAACGCGACCACGACGTGGTAGCGCTGCCGGCTGCCCCGAGCCGCAGTCTGATTGAACGAAACTCCCATATGTCCCTGTCCCTGTCCCATCCACTGAGCGTAGCACTCCGGCTCGGGTGTGCCGTCCGCTCGCGCTGGTAAGTTTTGTGGGGCTAAAACCGGGCCATTAAGGCTCGATTTTGGCCGGGAAGGGGGCTGGTTCGCGCCGCGTTCACGTTGTCGGTTGGGACCCCAGCCCCAACCTTTCGTGGCACGCCTCGAGGCGTCCGTGGTACGGACCCGCGCCATGAGCGGCCACTCTAAATGGGCAACCATCAAGCGTAAAAAGGGCGCGACGGACGCGGCGCGCGGCAAAGTTTTCACCAAGCTGATCCGTGAGGTGGTGACCGCCGCTCGGATTGGCGGCGGCGAAATCGATTCCAATCCGCGCCTGCGCAAGGCCGTGATCGATTGCCGCGCCCAGCAGATGCCGGCGGACAACATCAAGCGCGCGATCCAGCGCGGCACGGGCGAGAT
>DATDEV010000016.1:0-4956 GCA_036522995.1 Polyangiaceae bacterium | reverse complement strand
ACGGTCACGGCTCCTGCCACGGTCACCGCCTCCCCTTCGGCCACTAGCCCCGCGCCAGCGCCCGCGCCCGCGCCCGCCCCAGCGCCTCCGCTCGACATCCCCAGCACGCGCCCGGCGCTGCTCAAGGCCATGCTGTATTGCGATCAGAGGAAAGACTTCGATGCCTGCGCCAGCGTCGCCGTCGCGCTCGACTCCGGCACGACCGGTCCCGCCGATCCCCAGCAAGCCAAGCGCTTTCGCAAGATCGCGCTCACGCACTTGGTCGCACAGTGCGAGGCAGCTTCGGCGCACGCCTGCATGGTGCTCGCCGCCAAGTACCGCGCCGGGACCGAGCTGACCCAAAACCTCAAGGGCGCCGAAGCCCTCGAGCAGCGCGCCGCCGAGCTGTGCCGGCTCCACCCCGGCCCCGACTGCCCCAGCCCCTAGACTCGACGGGGCCCTGCGCGCTGAAATTGCAAAAGTTGTGGGCGTTCGTCCAAGCCCGGCGGCTAGCACGTGACTTGGCGCGCGCGCCCAGTTTAGGACAGGAGCATGGCGAAGCTGAACGTGGCGATGATCGGTTATCAGTTCATGGGCCGAGCCCATTCGAACGCCTGGCGCCAGGTCGGTCGCTTCTTCGACACGCCCTACGAGCCGGTGCTGAAGGTCGTGTGCGGGCGCAACCCTGCCGACGTCGAGAAGGCGGCCAGCAACCTGGGCTGGCAAGAGCACGCCACGCGCTGGGAAGACGTCGTCACGCGCAAGGACATCGACGTGATCGACATTTGCACGCCCGGCGACTCGCACCCCGCGATCGCGGCGGCGGCAGCCGAGGCGAAAAAGGTCGTGTTCTGCGAGAAGCCGCTGGCCAACACGCTCGAAGAAGCCGAGCAGATGCTGGCGGCGGTCAAGCGCGCGGGCGTGCTGCACATGCTTTGCCACAACTACCGCCGCTGCCCGGCGGTCAGCCTGGCCAAGGAGCTCATCGACGCCGGTCGCATCGGCACGATCCGACATTTTCGCGGCCTCTACCTGCAGGATTGGATCGTCGATCCCCAGTTTCCGCGCGTGTGGCGACTGGAGAAGGCGCGCGCCGGTTCAGGAGCGCTCGGCGACATCGGCTCGCATTCGCTCGATCTGGCGCGCTACCTGGTGGGTGAGATCGCCGAAGTGAGCGGCTTCCTGCGCACCTTCGTCGAGGAGCGACCACTGCCCAGCGGCACGGGCACTGGCAAGGTCGACGTCGACGACGCCGCCTACGCGCACCTGCGCTTCGAAAACGGTGCGCTCGGCAGCGTCGAGGCATCGCGCTTTGCTACTGGCCGCAAGAACTACAACAGCTTCGAGATCAACGGCAGCAAGGGCAGCCTGAGCTTCAACCTCGAACGCATGAACGAGCTCGAGCTGTACATCGAAGAGGGCAAAGACTCGGGTTTCCGCAGCATCCTCGCCACCGACGCCAAACACCCGTATGTTCGCGCCTGGTGGCCGCCAGGGCATATTCTCGGGTACGAGCACTCGTTCACGCACACCGTCGCGGATCTGATCGACGCGGTGAAGACGCAGCAGCTCCCGGCACCGAGCTTCGAAGACGGCGTGGCCAATCAGCGCGTGCTGAGCGCCATCGAGCGCTCCTCGGAGTCGCGGCGCTGGGAGCGAGTGTAGCGCTCGGCTGCAGCAAGCCGCCGGCGCCCGTGGACGTGCAGAGCCGGGCCCCGGAGTATCGCGGCACGAGCGGGCTGCCGGCGGTCGATCCCAAGACCCTCGCCGCGCTCGACCCGCACGCAAGCGCGGCGCCCTCCGCGAGCGCGAGCGCGCCCAGCAATCCCGTCCCGCCGGGTGCAGCCGGCACCCCCACCCTGCAAGCCGACGGCAGCTACCTGCTGTCGGCAGGCGGGCTCGAGCTGCTGGTCGACCCCAAGCGCGGTGGCCGGGCGCTGCGCCTGAGCCTCGACGGCAAGAACGTCCTGGCCGGTCCCGAGCTGCTGCCTGACACCTACGGGGCAGCTTTCTGGCCCAGCCCCCAGAGCGACTGGACCTGGCCGCCACCACCCGAAATCGACGCCAAACCCTACGCCGCCGAGCTCGAAGGCAGCGTGCTCGTGCTCAAAAGCCAGAGCTCGGCGCTCGGCCTTTCGGTGAGCAAGCGCTACCGGCTCGATGGGGCCCGGCGCTCGGTGGACGTGAGCTACACCCTGCTCAACACCAGCCAGCAAGCGCGCCGTGTCGCGCCGTGGGAGATCCATCGCGTGCCTGCCGTCGGTCTCAGCTTCTACCCCAGCGCGGGCAAGCTCTACCCGCAGTCGACGCTCAAGCTCGACACGGCGCCGCCCATCACCTGGTTTGCGCACGAGCAGAACCGCGAGCCGCGCTCGGTCAAGGCCTTCGCCGACGGCGCCGAAGGCTGGCTGGCCTACGCGCGCGAAGGCCTGCTCTTGATCAAGAGCTTCGCCGACACGCCCGCAGCGCAGCGAGCGCCGGGTCAGGGCGAAATCGAGATCTACGCCGACTACGATGTCGCGACCAAACAGCACCGCTACGTGGAGCTAGCCGAGCAGGGACCCTACGTGGAGCTCGCGCCGGGCAGCAGCAGCACCTGGAGCGTGCGCTGGCTCGTGCGCAAGCTGCCGCCGGGCATCGCAGTCAAACCTGGTAACCAGCAGCTGGTCGGCTTCGTACGAGGCGTCATCCAGTAGCGATGGCCAAGCTGCCTCCTGCCCCCAAGAGCTCGGAGCTGACGCCTCCGGAGCTCTACGCCCGGCGGCGCGAGTTTCTGAAACAGGGCGCGCTGTACGTGGCGACCAGCGCGGCGGTCGGGGTCGGGCTATCAGGGCTCTCCCGGCTGGGCAGCGCCGATCCGCCGCAAAAACCGCCGCCCCCTCCTGCGCCAGCACCGGGCGACGCGCCTTGGAAAATCGAGCGGCGTCAGAGCTACGTGCAGGACGAGCCGTCGACGCCGTACCAAGACGTCACCACCTACAACAATTTCTACGAGCTGGGCCTGTCCAAGTCGGACCCAGCCGAGCAAGCCTTTCACCTCAAGCCGCGGCCCTGGAGCGTGCGCATCAGCGGTCACGTGAAGCGGCCGCAAACGCTCGACATCGACACGCTGCTGCGCTGGTTCGGGCTGGAGGAGCGCATTTATCGCATGCGCTGCGTGGAGGCGTGGTCGATGGTCATCCCCTGGGTCGGCTTTCCGCTGGCCGAGCTGATCAAGCGCGTCGAGCCCACCTCGCAGGCCAAGTACGTCAGCTTCACCACGCTGCTGGATCCCAGGCAGCTGCCCAACCAGGATAGCAACGTGCTCGCCTGGCCGTACGTGGAGGGGCTGCGCATGGATGAGGCAGTGAACCCGCTGACCTTCATGGCGCTCGGCCTCTACGGGGCACCCTTGCCGGGTCAGAACGGTGCGCCGCTGCGGCTCGTCGTGCCCTGGAAATACGGCTTCAAGGGCAGCAAGTCGATCGTCGACATCGGCTTCGTCGAGCACGAGCCAAAGACGAGCTGGAACCGCGCCGCTCCCGACGAGTATGGCTTTTACGCGAACGTCAACCCACAGGTCGATCACCCGCGCTGGAGCCAGGCCAGCGAACGACGCATCGGCGAGCTCACGCGGCGCCCCACGCTGCCCTTCAACGGTTACGCCGAGCAGGTCGCGCACCTGTATCAAAACCTCGATTTGGCGCGGCACTTCTGAGCATGGCCCAGCCGCGCCTCACCTTTCTCGTGCCCGCCCTCGTCAGCGGCTGGTTGCTCGCGCTGGGGCAGCTCGCGTACCGCATCGCGCGCCACCAGCTGGGCGCCAACCCGATCGCGACCGCGCTCAATCAGCTCGGCCTGCTGGCGCTCACGCTACTGACCCTGTCGCTGTGCTGCACGCCACTCAAGCTCACGCTGGGCTGGACTTGGCAGATGCGAGCGCGCCGCACGCTGGGCCTGCTGGCATTCTTCAGCGCCCTGCTCCATTTCGTGATGTACCTGGGCCCCGACCAGGGCTTCGACGTGCTGGAGGTGCTGCGCGACATCGGCAAGCGCCCGTTCATAGCGGTGGGTTTTCTGGCGCTGGTGCTGCTGGTGCCACTGGCCTGGACATCGTCCAAGCAAGCCGTGACGCGGCTCACGTTCCCGATCTGGCAGCGCCTGCACCGCTTGGTCTACCCGATCGCGCTCCTGGCCTGCCTGCACTTCTACCTGCGCGTGAAGGCGGACCACACACTGCCGCTGGTGTACCTGGCACTGGTGCTCGCCGGGCTTTCGATCCGGCTATTTGCCTGGTGGTACAAGGCGTCGCAAAGATCCGCTCGCGCCACCCCATTGTAGACCCTCCGCGGCGACTCTGACTTGTACGTTCTTGCAACTCGCATCACGCGAACCTGAGGCTGGCCGAGCTGCGACCTCACAGCGCGCGCGACTAGCAGAGCAAACGGTTGCCACCCTGTCCAACCTTCTCTACGAGTTCACTGAAGCACCCACTCTGGCGCTTCGACAGAACGTCATCGTCAACATCCAGGCGCATTACGTCGCGGCGTCGACGCCATTCGCGCTCGAGAATCGCCTGCGCAGCTGGAGCACCCCTGGCTTCGAGGTCGGTCTGAAGGACTATCTGGGCACGGCGAAGAACGACTTTCCCGGACAGATCCCGCTCTCTCCCCAATTCATCGTCGAGCGCGCCCGGACTCTCTACGGGCTCGGAGTGCGTCGCTACGACCTCAACGTCACCTCGGGCTTTGGTGCCTCCGGACCCACCTGGTGGGCCCTCGCTAAGGCCTTCTGGGAGCTCGACAATCCCCAATCCGTCTCCGCCACGTCGTACCGCCAAGACTTCTTGGACAATGCGTTCGGTCCGGCCAACACCGATCTGAAGGCCGCTATGGATGGCTTCTACAAGACCATCGAAGGCCGAGCGCTGTGGAGCGACAACCTCGTCGGCCTGATGTACGACGCTCTTGATCAGGCCTTCCACTCGCCTGGGAGCGA
>DATDEV010000015.1:0-6620 GCA_036522995.1 Polyangiaceae bacterium | reverse complement strand
TCCCGATCAGACCCTGCCAGGACGAGCATTCGGCTCGACGCTGCGCTCACCGCCGGCATCGACCCGCCCCCGGATGTCGACGCGGCCCTGGCCGCCAGAGACTAGGCCATCTCAACGCCCTCCCACGATGCGGCCAGAGTCGTCGCACGTCGGAAGTCGACATAACCGGTAAATCTCGGCCTTTTTTGCGGCCGAAGACGCTCCCTCCGTAGCCGCTGGCGGCCGAAAGCGCTCCGTTCCGTCGCCGCTGGCGGCGCCACGGTAGCGTTCTGACCTCTCCGCCACCTCAGTCGGGCATTGGCGTCATGCTCCCAGGGGGGATTGGCGTTACCAGCGGATTGTGCCAGGCGAGGGGTGCCCTCGATGACAGCGGACGTTCGAACTCGCAGGCCTGTGAGGTGTGCTTCGGGAGGGACAGGGCTTCGCAGGCGGGCGACATGTACCAGCGGATCCGAAGGACGTCGGTCAGCGCTCCCTGGCGCATGACTCGTGCATTTTTCCTCTCGTCGCCGAGCTCGAAGTACAGCTGCTCGATCCAGCGGCTGCCGTCGGTCTGCTTGCTGGTGCGAACGACGGAGTCGACGACTCCGTCGCGCGGCGGTGTCGTCAAGTAGGAGTCGGGAAATTCGAGGCCCCCGTCGACGGCGGTCGCCGCGAGCGTTCCGTCGGCGGCGTACGCGTAGCTGATGACGGCGCGTACGTCGCTCGGATCGTTCACCAAGGAGATCGTGCGGGACACCAGCTTGTCCCCGAGGTGCGTCCAGTGATCCACCTCGACGAGGTCGCGTTGCGTCCATACCACGTCGCTACAGCGGCCCTCGGAGTCTCGGCTGAAGCGCAAGGTCGCGCCGCCTTCCGGGTAATAGTAGGTGCCGGTGCTGATGAGACCAGCAGCATCGTAGGTCACCGTGTGCCGCTCGCTCTCGCCTCCGCCCCCGGTCGGACCCATGCGGGTGGGCGGATGGGCGGGGTCGAGGGCCCGTTCGTCGAGCGGCCCGTCTTTGACGCCGTAGTAGGCGTACCCCATCGCATTTCCCGCCGGATCTCGCGTCCACTCGAGACAATCGAGCGCGCCGTCGAACTGGCAAATCATTTCACGCCGGCCCTGTACGTCGAAGCGCACGTACGAGACCGTCGAAGGGTACCCGGTAGTGGTCCCGTTCCGCGTGAGGACGCGGGTAGTGGGGTTGTATCGCCATGTCTCCTTGCGCGTGAGCGTGGGAAGCGCCGCTTCATCGCCTCCATTGAGCTGCATGACGACACACGTATCCTCAGGAACCGGCTCGACCGTCGGCCACGGCTCCCAAGCGAGGCCGCCACTGGGATCCCCAATGGGACCTCCCCCCCCCACGTCGGTTGCACCGCCATGTCCTCCCGCAGCGCCGCCGGCAGCATCGCTGCCCCCATCTGCCCCGCCGGGTGAGCGGTCCTCCGCGCCGCCGCTCGCTCCCATCCCCGTGACCCCGCCGATGCCCGCGCCTGGCGTGCTGCTAGTTCCCGCGTCGCCAGTGCCCTCGAACGAGGCCCCCCCCGCGGCCAGCGACCCACCGTTTCCACCCCCTTGAGAATTAAAATCGATGCCCGCCCCCGTGCATGCGCCGCCAAGCACTAGGGCCGCCCACCCGATCAGCACCGCGCAGCGCTCCGATCTTCTCATGATGTGTGTGTTCCCCCTGGGCTCGACGCTGGGCACTCTGCCCTCACTTTTTTTCCGCGAGGATCTGCTGCGCGCGCGTACGCACGAACGGCGTCGCTCCGCGTTCGGCCAACCACCGGAGCACGACCACAGCCCGCCCCGAGCTGCCGGCGCCCAGATCGAGCTCGGCTTGTGCGAGCAGCGCCGCGTCGCGTGTAGCAGGCTCCGCGCTGCGGCTGAGCTCGCCCAGAGCCTGCTCGGCCTCGGAGTGATCGCCTCGGCGCAGCGCCTCCGCCGCGCGCGTCCAAGCGCGTCCAGCGCCGCCCGAGGCAACCTCCACGTTCACCACGTCGAGGGCGCGCTGGCTGCGCGGCGCGCGTAGCTGATCAGCCTGGTCCCTGGGTCGGGGCGTGGCCACCTTGGCGCTCGGCTCGATTTCGAGCGGCACGACGCTCGCTACGGGAGCCAACTGCGGCGCGCGCGTCTCGCGAGGCGGCTCCTTCATGACGGCTGGACTTTGAGGTGCGCTACGGCCATTTGCAGCTCGGCTTTGCTCGGCTTTGCTCGGCTGCGCGTCAGCGCGTGGTGCTTCGCGCGAAAAGGGATGAAAGCCGAGCGCGCCGGACGCTGCAAACGCGCCGAAGGCGAGCGAAGTTGCCGCCGCAGCGAGGACCACCGCACGCAGTGCGTGCGCAGGGCTTCGCGCTGGTCGCCGCACACCGAACGGTGCCACGCGTCGTGACAGCTCGCGATCCGTCAGGCGATAGGCCGCGTGACTTTGCTGCACGCGGCACAGCCGTTCGAGCTCGATTCGGTCGAATTCCCTGAGCTTCGTCACTGCTCCTCCTGCAGGCACGCTTCAACGCCGAAATACGCGTCGCTCTCGAGCTCCTCGGCGAGGCGCTTTCTACCGTCACGCAGGCGCGAGCGGACGGTACCCTCGTTGGCGCCTACGATCGCCGCGATCTCCACGACCTCGAGCTCCTCGAGGTCGTGCAAAATGACCACAGCGCGCCGCTTGGGCGAGACGCGCTCGAGCGCTGCTCGCAGCCGCCGCGCACGCTCGCGCTGCTCGAGGAGCTGGCCGCTGTCGCGTTCGTCGGCCGCCTCGGCGTGGGGTAGGTCTTCGGCGTAGCTGAAGCGCTGCAGCCACCTCCGGTGCCAGCGCCGCTGCCTGAGCAACGTGTGATAGCAAATCCGATAGGTCCACGTAGACGGTGCGCTGCGCCCTTCGAACGAAGACAACGAGCGGAAAACTTGCTCGGCGGCCATCTGCACCAGATCGTCCAAGTCCGTAGCGCGGCCGGCCAGCGCGTGCATCTGCCGGTAGAGCAGCGACAGTACTTCACCTCGCAGCTTGGCTGCGGCGCGCTCCGCGGCTCCGTGCTCGAGCACGTCATGGGCGCCGCGCTCACGCACCTCGGGCGGCCGAGGCGGGGGCTCGGGCCGAACTAGGCGCAGGTTGTCGTTCGAGCGACGCATCAGGGGGGCGGCTGAGAGTTGGTTCCCGAACCTCAACGCCATGAGCACTCTACCCCAAAAAGTAGTTGCCTTTATGCGCGCGAAGCCGCAAAAACCGAATAGAAGCATGACGTTGCCCGGCAGCGCTCGGCGCGGCTCGCTCGCGTGGGCAGAGGTCCTGTTAGCTGCGGCGTTGGCAACCCGACCCGTCGCGGCAGAGACCCCCGCCGAGCTCCGCGTGGACTGTCCAGCGCTTTCCGGCGAGCTGCTCTCGAGTCTGGAAGCTCGCGCACGCGCGGGGCTGGCGATGAAGCGGCTTTCCGACGGCCGCATGCACATTCGCTGCGAGTCCGATCGCGCGTCGGTCGAGTTCGAGCCGACGCAAGGGCAGAGTCGGCGCCGCGACAGCTCGCTCACCGGCGAGCCCGAGGACTTCGTCGAACAAATCTTGGCGCTCGTACACGACGTCACGGTCCCTTCGGAGGAGACCGCAGCGCGCGCCGACAAAGGTCTCGTCCCGCAGGAGCCAAGCGGCAATGCTTCCACACCGAGCACGGCCGCCTCGACGAGCGCGTCAACGACACCGCCCCAAGCGCCTCCAGCGCAAGCACTGCCACCGCACCGAACGGTAGTCGCGCCCGCGCCGCGCCCAGCCGCGCTCACACCTGCCGCGCGGGTGGGGCTCGAACCCGGGATCGGCGCCTGCGGCGAGCTCTGGGCTGCGAAGCCGCTCCTACTCCTCGGCCCCTGCGCGTCGTTTGGCTTTCGCCTGCGCCCGACTTGGCGTATCGCGGCCTCGGTGGCGATCAGCTGGGGCACTGTAGAGCCGAGCGCCATCGCTGTGAGAAATCTCGGGGGCGGTGTCGAGGCAAGCTTCGGCGAGCCATTCTGGCTAGGACTCGGCGCGCGCGCTTCGTGGCTTCGCTTCACGCCCGACGAAGGCTTCGCCCCCAGCAGCCAGAACGCAGTGGAGCCCGAGCTGACCTTGCGCGCAGGCTACTCGTGGCTCGGCCGTCGCCAGAGCCTGGCAGCCGCGCTCGGCCTACGCGCCTATCCGGAGTACCGCGACGTACGAGCGAACGGCACCGCCGCCTTTCGCGTTCCGGCCTTGGCGCTCACGACCTCGCTGGAGTACCGCTTCGACCTGACCGCAGCCGAGCCGCTGCAATAGCCGGCCTTGATTAGTTGCTCCGAGCGTTGCGAAGGTGACGGCCTTGCACGAGCTGCGCTTTCGCTCGAGCGCGACGAAGTTGGGGTGAACCCGCGCCCGCCGCCCGCGCAGTTCGCACCATTCTGCCACGGATGAGCACGGCCTTGACCAACCAGCTCGGTATCGCTAGGTCTCCCCGCACACCCGGTCCGAGGATCCTGGAGACCATGAAAGATTCGATGCGTTTGCGAGCCGGCTGCGAGATGACATTGCTCGCGCCCAGCGCGGCACCCTTGATTGCCATGCTTCGGCCGCGCAGCGGCGAGGCGCAGTTTATCGTGAGTGAGCTCTACGATTTCGAGCCAGTCGTTCGCGCGGTCGAGTACGTCGACGTGTTTGGGAACTTGTGCCAGCGCCTGGTCGTGCCGCCCGGTGGCCTTCGGATTCGAACCGAGGTGGTCGTCGACGTAGACGCCGCGATCGCGGTGGGTCGCGGCGTGCCAGCGACGCCCCCAGAAGCGCTCCCGTCGGAGGTACTGCAGTTCTTGTTGCCGAGCCGCTACTGTCCCTCCGACACGTTCAACCAAACGGCCACTGACGTCGTGGCCGCCTCCGCGCCCGGCTACGATCAGGCGGAGGCGGTTTGCGCCTGGATCCGCGAGCACATCCAGTACCGCTATGGCGTGAGCGACGGCTCCACGTCCGCCACCGACACGCTGCGCGATGGTGCCGGCGTGTGCCGCGACTTCTCGCACGTCGGCATTTCGATGTGCCGCGCGCTCAGCATCCCGGCGCGCATGGTGGTGGGCTACCTCCACCGCCTGGATCCGATGGACTTGCACGCCTGGTTCGAAGCGTTCGTCGACGGCCGCTGGTACACATTCGACGCGACTCAGGCAGAGGCGAAGGGCGGGCGCATCGCCGTCGCCTACGGCCGGGACGCCGCAGACGTGGCGCTGATAACCCAGCTTGCGCCGCTGAAAACACAGGACATGAAGGTGTGGGTTGCGGAGGCCGAACGCGGTGTTGAAAGAAGGGGGACGGGTCGGGGGCGTACCGCTGTGACTCCCCTTGCCACGCGCAACCAATGCGCCGCGGGTCGATGTGCCCCATTGGTTGCGAGGTCCCAATGTTAGGCGCCAAGTCCTCGCTATTTCAATAGTGCCAAAGTGGCACGGTGCTTGCGTCAGGCGCCGCGTGAGAGCTGGACCAAGCAATGGCTGCCGAGTGATGGTTGTCGACGACGACGCAGACAACCGCGAGCTGCTCCTCACGCTTCTCGAGGGGGATGGCTTCGTCGCGTCGTGCGCCGAGAACGGAGCCGAGGCGATCACCTTGCTCGAGAAAGGACTCGATCCGGACCTGATCCTCACCGATTTGCTGATGCCTGTGATGAGCGGTTGGGATCTTTGCGTGGCCCTCAAGAGTAAGCCAGCTTGGCAAAGCATTCCCATCATCGTGCTGTGCGGCATGCCGGCCGATCAGCGCGGCCAGCTCCAGGTGGAGGATGCCTTCGAGAAGCCGACCAACGTCGATCAACTGCTGAGCAGGATACGCGAGCTTTGCGGGATCTGAACCTGCGCGCCAGCCGGCTGCTGGAGGTCATGCTCGTCCTCGGCTCGCTCTGGCTCGCAAGCCCGGTGCTGGTGCCGGTGGTGCTCGCGTTTTATCTGGCGTTCGTGCTCACGCCGCCGTGCAATTGGCTCGAGCGCTGGGGCGTGCCGCGCGTGATCGCAACCAGCCTGGTTTCCGGTGGTGCTCTAGGCGCGCTCGGCGTGGTCGGCGCCGTCGTGCTTTCCCAGGTCTTGGATCTGGCGACACAGCTCAAGACCTACTCCGTCCAGATGAGCGAAAAGCTCGCCGGGATTCGCTCAGGACGCTTGCAGGTCGTCAACGATCTGAGCGAGGCCTTCGCGGAGCTCTCACGCCGAATCGACCCCGAAACCGCCGCCGAGCTTGCCACGCCAGTACGCCTGGTTTCGGGGACCGGCTCGACCTTCGGGCGGCTAGCGGACACAGTGGGGCCCGTACTGGGACCAGCAGCCGTAGGGCTCTTCGTGCTGGTCATGACCGTGTTCATCGTGGCACGTCGCGAGGACTTGCGAGGGCGCCTGATTCAGCTGATGGGTCCCCAAAACGTCACCGTCACCACGCAAACGCTGGGTGAGGCGATGACGCGGGTCGGGCATCTGCTGCTGACCCAGGTGTACATCAACGCCAGCTTTGCTGCGCTCGTGGCGCTCGGTCTCTATGCGATCGGCGTGCCCTACGCTGTGCTGTGGGGTGTTCTGGCCGGCATCCTGCGGTTCGTACCACTGGTGGGTGGTTGGATAGCGGGTGCGTTCCCCTCGCTGGTGGCCTTCATCGTCTTCC
>DATDEV010000014.1:0-3830 GCA_036522995.1 Polyangiaceae bacterium | reverse complement strand
CCAGGACGTCTGGCCGTCCACGGTCGTCAAATCGCTGGGTGTGCTGCCGACCAGACACGCGGGCAAAAGCTGCTACTGCAGCTGCTCGCCAGCTACCCAGACAACGTTTCATTGCTCAAGCACGCGTCGAGCATCTCGCTCGGTCTGCACCGCTCACAGCGGGAGCCCTTGGAGTAAAGTCATGAGATACGAGACGACCATCGCCTGTCGCCTGGCCTGCGCCGTGGCCTTGGCTACATCGCTGGCAGCTTGCGGCAGCGTCGACCCCCAGACCAGCACGCCCGGCGCGGGAGGCGACGGAGGCGCAGGCGCGCCCGGAGCCGACACGCCCCTCCTGCCCTGGGCCAGCGGCAACAGCTGGCGCTACCGCGTGACCAAGGACGGCGAGGTCACCGAAAAGACCACCACCATCGGCGAGCTGGAGCCGATCTCCGGCACCGGCCCGTACGCAGAGGAGCTGGCCTACCACGTGACGACCAGCAAGGGCGTGGACGAGAAGGACCGCACCGAGAGCTGGCAGGCCCCCGACCCCGACGAGCCGCAGCGCATCCTGCGCTACCGCGAGCAATCTTTCGGTGCCATCACCGGCGAGCTGCAACTGGAAGAGCATTGGGAACCGGCCAAGCTGCACATCGACGGCTCGGTCGAGCGCTCGAGCAAGGGCGCCAGCTGGCTCGAGAAGTACGAGGAAACCAAGCTCGAGGTTGGCCTGCCCCCCACCAGCCACGAGCAGCGCGAGGTGTGGAACGTCATCGACGACGACGAGACCATCGAGGTGCCCATGGGTACCTTCGAGCACGTGATCCACTTCCAAAAGGCCGGCAGCGGGTCGACCAAGAATTATTGGTACCTGCGCGGCATCGGCAAGCTCAAGGAAACCGGCTCGCAGACGGAAGAGCTGATCGACTACTCGCTGGAGGCTGAAGCCCCGTGAACGGCTCCTCGCTGGTGAGCGATGCGGACGCGCCCGACGCGGCCATCACTGCCGAGCGAGCGGAGCTCAAGTACCTGGTCCTCCCCGAACGTCTGCCTGCGCTACTGCGCACCATCGCGACACGCCTCGCGGCGCACCGCTTCACCGGCGAAGCCGCCAATCGGCTGCCCGGCGCCGAGCACCACGTGACCACCATCTACTTCGACACGCCGAGCCGTGCCTACTTCACGGCCGCGCGCGCCAACCGTCACAGCCACGTCAAGCTGCGCGCCAAGGAGTACTACGATCTGCATCCGGCGCTGGCCGAGCTCGCCACCGATCCCGAGCAAATCCTGCACCATCAGCCGTGGCTATGGTTCGAGCTGAAACGCAGGGAGGGGCTCATCACCAGCAAGCGCCGGTTCCGCTTTCCCAAGGCGGCTGCCGCCAGCCTGTTCCGTGAACGCGAGCGCGACGTGGCGCTACCGGGCGACGCCGCCGAGCTCGCGGAAGCGCGCGCGCTGATCGACCACGTGCGGGCGCAATCCGAAAGCATCGCACCGAGCGCCGTCGTCAACTACCGTCGCTCGTCGTTTCAGAACGCCGATAGCACGCTGCGCGTCACCGTCGACCTGGGCCTAGCTTACTTCGCCGTGCCGAGCGACGTGTTCGAGCGTGCGCGCCCGCTCGCGCGAGGCGAGCTGGGCCGCCCGCTCGGGGTCGAGAGGCGCGCGGTGGTCGAGGTCAAGCGCCTGCTGCCCGAGCCCGAATGGCTGCGCCAGGCGCTGGTGGAGGCAGCCGGCGGCGCTGCCAGCTTCAGCAAGTTCATCGCTGCCAGCGAGGCCGCGTATGGCGCTTGAGCCGCGGGTCTGGAACGGGCGGCGCGTGCGGCTCGTGCTGGCCTGGCTGTGCACGCTACTGATCGTCGGCGTCTACTTCAGCTTGCCCGACGGCGACGACGGCCCCAGTGCCAGCCCGCCACCCGTCGCCGGTGACGCGCTGGCGCCGCCAGCGCGCGTCGAGGTGACCTCGGTCTCACCTGCCGACGCCACGCCGGGCAGCGCCGTCACGGTCGAGCACGCCGGGGCGCGCGAGCCGACTAGAGTGCGCGCGTTCGCGGGCAAGGCCGAGCTCGAGGTCGTGGCGCGGCTCGACGATTCGCTGGTCGTCAGGCTGCCAGCGGCCCTGCCGCCCGGGCACGTGAAGCTGCGCGTCGTCGACGGCGAGGACCGCAGCAAGCCCTACGACCTGCGGGTCAAAGCCGAGAATTGGCGCAAGCCATTCCGCAGCTTGCTGGGAGGCCTGGCGCTCTTGATCTTCGGCATCGGCCTGCTCGGCCGCGGCGCGCGCGAAGCGGTCGGCCTGCGCAGCACGCACCTGCTGGCGCGCTGGGCCAAGCGCGGACCCGCAGCGCTCGGCATGGGCATCGGGCTGGGCGCGCTCGCGCAGTCGACTACCGCCGCCGCCAGCGTGCTCTCGGGTCTGGTCGGCTCGAGCCTGCTCGCGCTGGGGCCTGCTGCCGCCGCCTTCCTGGGTGCTCAGCTCGGTGCTGCCAGCGCGCCGCTGGTCAGCGGCCTGTTCGACCCCCGCGAGGGGTTGCTGGTGGTCGCGTTGGGCGTGATGTGGCTGAGCTTCGCCAAGAGCCGGCGGTCGACAGCGCTCGCGCGCTTGACGCTCGGCGTGGGACTGATCGCCTTCGGACTGCAGACGCTGCGGCCCGGCTTCGAGCCCTTCGTGCAGGAGCCCAGGCTGCTTTCGCTGGTCGGCCAGCTGCACGCCTCGACGCCGCTGGGCATTTTGGGCTGCGGGCTCCTGGGCGCGGTGCTGGTGGCAATCTTCCAGGGCCCGGCACCCGTCTGTGTGCTCGTGCTCGTGCTGGCTCAAACCACCGCTCAGTGGGACCTGCTGACG
Source organism: Polyangiaceae bacterium (assembly GCA_036522995.1). Taxonomy (GTDB): domain Bacteria; phylum Myxococcota_A; class Polyangia; order Polyangiales; family Polyangiaceae; genus PMG-095. The sequence continues at coordinate 1,006 of DATDEV010000014.1, read as the reverse complement.
GCGCTGGCGGTGCTCTCGGGCTCGGGCCTGGGGGCGGCGCTCGGCTCCACCCTCGCGCTCGCCACGGGCAAGAGCTCGCGCAGGTTGGTGCTCTTGAACCTGATGCTGGGTCTTGCCAGCACGCTGCTGGCGCTGACCACGCTGGAGCTGTTCGCCAGCCTGGCGGACCGGCTCGTGCCGGGCGTGCCGCACGAGCTGCGCTGGGGCAAGCGCGTGCTCCTGCCCAACCTGGGTCTGCACCTGGGCGTGGCCTTCGCGCTGTCGCAGCTGGCGTGCGCGCTGCTGCTGCTGCCAGCGGTGTTTCCGCTGGCGCGCCTGGTCGAGCGCTGGTTTCCCAGCGCCGGGACGGGCCCCATGCCGCGTGTGGGCGATGCCGCGCGCGTCACTCGGGCGCGCCTGCTCGCCGCTACGGAGACCCAGCTGTCGGCTTTGCCACCGCTACGCGAGCTGGCGCTCGACGGCGATCGCGATGCGGGCCGGCGTGTCGAGCTGGCCACCGCCGATGCCCAAGCCCAGCTCGACGAGCTGCTGGCCGGCCCGGTCGTGGCGCTGAGCGACGAACCGACGGGGCGCGCGCTGCAGAGCGCGGCGCTCACGGCCGTACAACTGCAGCGCAGTCTCGAAGCGCTGGAGCGACAAGCCGAACGCTTCGTCGACGCGCGCGTCGGGCTGTCCGACGACGGACAACCGCGCGATCTCGCGGAGGCCGATCTGGCGGTGCTCGACGCCATGCACGCCAACCTGAGCGCAGCAGGCTCTGCTCTGCTCGAAGCGCTACGCGGCACGGCGGCGATCGACCTCGACGCCACGCGCGCCCGTGAGATCGGCATGAACGCGCTCGAGGCCAGGCTGCGCCGCGGCGTGCTCGAAGGCGACCGGGAGCAGGTCAAGAGTCACCTGGCGGTGCTCAAGCTCGCGGACGCTTACGAAGCGACCGGCAACCAGCTCTACCGGCTGAGCGAAGCGCTGGTAGATGCTCTGCCGGCAGCCGCCGCGCCCGTCAGCA
>DATDEV010000013.1:0-3345 GCA_036522995.1 Polyangiaceae bacterium | reverse complement strand
GCGATTGGGGCTGGGGCCCCAATCGCTACGAGACAGACAGCGCCCCAATCGCTTACGAGACAGCCGCGGCGCTTCCCTGGCGTCCGGGCCAAAGCATCGCTACGCTAGCTCGCTTGGTGGCATCGGACGTACCTCCTCCCGGGCTCGTGGCGGGCAAGTACCGGATCACGCAGCGCATCGGTCGGGGCGGCATGGGCTCGGTCTGGGAAGGCACCCACACCACGCTCGGGACTCACGTGGCGGTGAAGTTCATCGACTCGGAGTACGCCGAGAGCCCCGAGGCGCGCAGTCGCTTCGAGAACGAAGCGCGCGCCGCCGCCAAGCTGCGCAGCAAGCACGTGGTCGAAGTGTACGATCACGGCGTCACCGAGGATGGCCGCCCATACATCGTGATGGAGTACCTGCGCGGCGAGCCGCTCGACAAGCGGCTGGATCGCGTCGGTCGCCTGCCAGCCAAGGACACGGGGCGCATCGTCATGCAGGTATGCCGCGCGCTGTCGCGGGCGCACGCGGCTGGCATCGTGCATCGCGATCTCAAGCCCGAGAACGTGTTCCTCGTCTGGGACGAGGAGGACGGGGCCGACGTCGCCAAGGTCGTCGACTTCGGCATCGCGAAATTTGCAGACAAGCAGCTGGGGCAGTCTTCGGCGACGCGCACTGGCTCCGTGCTCGGCACGCCCTACTACATGAGCCCGGAGCAGGCGCGCGGATTGCGCAGCGTCGATCACCGTTCCGATCTGTGGTCGGTGGGCGTGATCGCTTACCGCTGCATCGTGGGCGAGCTCCCGTTCGAGGGCGAGGCGGTCGGTGACCTGCTGGTCAAGCTGTGCACGGCGCCGCTGCCGATCCCGTCGCAGCTGGCGCCCGACGTGCCGCCTGGTTTCGACGCCTGGTTCACCAAGGCGCTCTGCCGTGAGCCGGAAGGGCGCTTTTCCTCGGCCAGTGAGCTGGCGGAGTCGCTGGGTGCGGTCTGTGGCTTGGCCGTGCGCGGCTCGTACTCCACCGGCGACATCCCCAACCCGAGCTTCGGGGGCGGTCCGATGGGCTCGGCGACGCCGGCCCTGACGCCTGGGCCCCATGGTTTCACCCCCGCCGGTGGGGTGCTCCCCGTCACGCCCTACCCGACGGCCGATCGCACGGGCAGAAACCCCGCTGTCCCCGTCGCCGGCAGCGCCGACACCCTGCAGATGGCCACCGGTGCTCCGACCACCCAGACCCCCGCGCCCAGCCCGAGCCGGAACATGGGGGCCATCATTGCCGCGGCGTCGGCGGCCGTCATCGTGCTGGGCATTGGCGTCGGGGTGCTGCTCAAGATGGTCGGCAGCGAAACCAGCGCGGCCGCTACTCCGGCCGTCACCGATACGGGCGCGCCAGCGCCGATTTCCCCGCCGCCGGCAGCTCCCGCGCCCGCTCCCGAAGCTCAGGTGGCTCCCGCTCCCGAGCCAGCGGCGCCAGCCGTCACGGCCCCCCCGACGCCTAGCGCTCGGCCGTCAGCTGCCGCGGCCCTCGTCGCTCCCAGCCCCATGCGGCAGCAGGTTCGGCAGCGCCCAGCCCACCAGCCCGCCAAGGACACGCCCGGCAGCAATCAGCCCGCCGGCGCCGACGTCGGCTTCTAGGCTGTCACCCAAGTAGTTAGGGTGATAAGTCGTTGGGGTTCGGGCCCCAACGACACGAGACAGACGGCTAAAATCGGCCGAAAGTGCGGGACACGCCGCGTACACCGAATTACATCTCGGTGACAATCCCGGGGCAGGGGCTTGGTAATTCGCCAAGAAAGCGATGCAAATCCTGCTCTTGGCGGCCTACTGCTCCGTCCTTATCGTGCTCTGTACTTACGGCGCCCACCGCGCGCATCTCGTGTACCAGTGCTGGCGCCACCGTCGCCGCATCCAGCTCGGGGAGCGCCGCGTCGACGTGGCCGAAGCCGATCTGCCCACGGTCACGGTGCAGCTCCCGATCTTCAACGAAGCGACGGTCGCCGCGCGATTGATCGATGCCACGGGCCGCCTCGACTATCCCGCCCACAAGCTCGAGATCCAGGTGCTCGACGACTCGACCGACGAGACGCTGCGCATCGCGCGCGATGCAGTCGGGAAGCTGGTGGCGCGCGGCATCGACGCCAAGCACGTCCGCCGTCCCAATCGTCACGGCTACAAGGCAGGTGCGCTGGACTTCGGCCTGGCCGACGCCAAGGGCGAGCTGGTCGCGATTTTTGACGCCGATTTCGTGCCGCAGGCCGACTTCCTGCGCGAGGTGGTGGGTCACTTCCAGGACGCGCGCATCGGCATGGTGCAAACGCGCTGGGGTCACATGAACCGCGACGCCAGTCTGTTCACCCAGGTCCAGGCGCTCATGCTCGACGGTCACCACATGGTCGAGAACCGCGCACGCTTTGGCGCGGGCCACATGTTCAACTTCTCCGGCACCGGTGGCATCTGGCGCCGCGCCGCGATCGAGGCTGCCGGCGGCTGGCAGCACGACACGCTGACCGAGGATCTGGATCTGTCTTATCGCGCGCAAATGGCCGGCTATCGCTTCGTTTATCGCAGCGACGTGCTGACGCCGTCGGAGCTCCCGGAGGACATGTCGGCGTTCCGTGCGCAGCAGTTCCGTTGGGCGAAAGGCACCGTGCAGACGGCGCGCAAGCTGCTCAAGCGCGTGACGACCTCCAAGCTGCCGCTCGGCCAGCGCATCGAGGCGTGCTTTCACATGCTGCCGCACTTTGCCTATCCGATGATGGTGCTGCTCACGCTGCTCCTCTTGCCGGCGCTGGTGTTCATGCCTGCGACGGATCTGCGCACCATGCTGCTCATCGACCTCCCGCTGTGCTTCGGCGCCACGGGCTCGATCGCTACGTTCTACATCACGGCCGAGGTGGCGCAGGGGCGTTCCGGTTGGGTGGCGGCTCGCCGCTTGCCGGCGCTGATCGCGCTCGGCGCCGGCCTGGCGCCGCACCTGACGTCAGCGGTGTACGACGGCCTGACCAAGATGGCGGGTGAGTTCGTGCGCACTCCCAAGCGCGGTAGTGTGGCCGGTCGCTACTTCCAGCATGCCAAGCTGCCGCTGATCGAGATCGCGCTGTGTCTGATCAGCGTGGCCAGCGTGGTGGCGTCGCTGGAGACGGCGCACTACTTCGCGACCCCGTTCGCGATGCTGTTCACGCTCGGCTATGGCTACGTCGCAAGCCAGGTGCTGTTCGAGCAGCTCGGCCGCCCGGTTCCCGCCCCCGACCGCATCTCCGCCCCCAGCGAGGAAGAGATCGACGGCATGGCTCCCGCAGCCTGAGGCTCCGAAACGCCAAGGCTGGGCTCCCGTAAACGTGCCCGTGCCCGACGGTCGCTAAGG
>DATDEV010000012.1:0-4537 GCA_036522995.1 Polyangiaceae bacterium | reverse complement strand
TCACCGTTGGTCACGTACCAGAGCGGCGGGGGTTCGAGCCTGAAAACGCTGGTAGGGAATGTTTCTAGCTGCATGGGTCCTGGGCCTGTAGCTGGGCGAATTCTCCCTCGCGAGCGGTGGCGCGGGCCAACAAACGCGCGGTGTTTGAAGCGGCTACGCCAGCAGCAGCGGCTGCTTCGCCTGCGACACGGCGTATTGCCGCGCTTATGGAAGCGAAAACCGACGACTTGCCACTCAGGTGAAGAGCGCTGAGCTCAGCCGCTCGTGAGGTAGCAAGCCACGAACTGCTGCTGCAACGCCTCGCAGCCTTCCGGCGCAGGCAACGACGGCGTGCCGGTCGTGCAGACGATGTCCTTGTCCTCGGCGCAAGTCTGCAGCTCTGCCCACTGCTCGCTGCAAGCGCCCGCACCCAGAAAGTCGTCGCATTGCTGCTCGCACTCCTCGACGCTCTCCGGCACGAGATCACAACCGGCATCGACCACGTCCGGACAGGTCTCCTTGCAGGTCGCGGTGCCGCTGCCGCTGCCGCCAGTGCTGACGTTGCCGCTGCCGCCAGTGTTGGCAGCGCCACTCTCACCAGTGCTTACGGCGCCCGTGCCGGCGCTGCTTTCGGGCTTGCCCCCGTCGTCGTCGTCACCGCACGCGTAGCAGAGCCCCAAGCACGCGATCGCCAAAGCACCAAGGCTGACTTTCGTCATTAGCTCGCGATAACACGCCTCGAACGCGGCGTGCGCAAACTTTCCGCCACGGTTCGGCTCAGCTCGGCCAGGCGATACGGCTTCTGCACGAAGCCGACGGCGCCCTTCTTCAACATCGCCGCGACGTCTTGCTCGGCGGCGTAGCCAGACCAGATCAGCACTGGCAGCCCCGGCTCGAGATCGAGCAGCCTTTCGAAGGTCGCTTCCCCGCTCAAGCCCGGCATACGCAGATCCAGCAAAACCAGCTGAAACCGGTGGGGATGGGCGCGCACGTGCTCGAGCGCGCTCGCGCCGTCGCGCGCGTGCGTGACGCGATAGCCAAACGATTGCAGCGTCGCGACCGCGGTCATGCTCACCATCGCGTCGTCCTCGACGAGGAGAATTTCACCCTCGCCGTGCACGACGGCCGTCGCCACCGGCATTGCTACCTGCCCCTCGGGGTCCGTGCACGGTAAGTAGAGGCGAAACACGGTGCCCACGCCGAGGTCGCTATTCACCTCGATGCTACCGCCGTGCGCCTTGACGGTTCCGGCCACCGCGGCAAGACCCAGTCCAGTGCCCTTGCCCAGTGGTTTGGTGGTGAAAAATGGATCGAAGATTTGCGACACTTGCTCCTTGGGAATACCGCGACCGGTGTCCACGACCTCGAGCACCACGCACGGACCGGAGGGCAAGCCCTTGGAGCTGCTGCGCGTGAGCTCCAGCGACGAGGTGCCGACGGTCAGGGTACCGCCGTCGGGCATGGCGTCACGCGCGTTGAGCAGCAGGTTGAGGATGGCGCTTTGAAGCAGCGCCGCGTCGGCAGCCACGATCGACTGCTTGGCATTCAGCTCGGTGATCACCACCACGTTGGGGTCGATCGAGCGGCGAAGTAGCGAGACCGCTTCGCTCACGATGGTGTGCAAATCCGTCGGGGTCTGCAGCATGCGCGCCTTGCGCGAATAGGCCAGCAACTGCCGCGTCAGCTCCGCCAGGCGCTGCGACGCTTGTAGAATGCTGTCGGAAAGCTCACGACCGACGTGCCGCTCGGGCAGCTCGAGCTTGAGCAAATCGGCCAGGCCCATGATCGCGGTCAGGTTGTTGTTGAAGTCGTGCGCCACGCCGGCCGCCAGCCGCCCCACCATCTCCAGTTGCTTGGACTCGAGCGCCATCAGCTGCGCTTCGGCCCGCTCGCGCTCGGCCTGCTCGCGGCGCAGTGTTTCTTGCTGCGCCAGGCGTAGCCAGTCCTCCATGCGCGTCACCAGCGCCACCATCAGCCCACCGAACAGACCGATCGCCAGGAACGTCATGCTCAGCGAGCGGAACCAGGTGGCCGCCCGCACCATCGAAATGTCGTGCAGGTTCGGCGGGGGGATGCGGCCCGACACCATGGCCCAGGCGATCAGCGTCAACGCCAGCGCCGACGCGATGGTGAGCCCCAGCATGGCTCGACGGCCGAGCAGCAAGCCCGTGAGCATGAGCGTGACCATCAAACCCACTCCGGGTGCAGACATCACACCCACGAACGCATAGCCACCGAGCGAGACGGCGATCGTCGGCAGGACGATCAGCCACGACAGCGTGCGCCCCCTGGGGCGCCCGCTGATTGCGGGCACTGCACACACCGCCGCCGCGACCAGCGCTAGCGCCCCCAGCGCCCCGCGGCTCTCCAGTCGCGTCATGGCCATGACGATGAGGACGCCGCTCACCAGCAGCACGACCGCCAGCATCCGCACCAGGCGCAGCCCTAGCTCGTCGCGCCAGTCGCGAGCCCCATCCACCCCCTTCGGATCCGCCGAGTTCATGGCCCCCGCAGGATAGGCGCGATTTGCTGTTGCGCTAGCGGAACTCGGCGGCACCCCCGATGCACGCCACCAGCCCCGCGCAGCTCGCAAGCAGGAAAATGAACCAAGCGCACGGGATGACGCCGTCTAGTGTCGCGGCGCGACCCAGACGATCACCCCGAACGCTTGGTCATCTCAGGCTCAGCGCACGGCTGCGCGCGCTGCGCGTGCCGCCGGCGACGTGATCCGCCGCACCTGACGCAGAGTCAGCTCGGTCGCGCCCTTGACGTGACCCGAGCTCTTGCGTGTCGATTTGCGTGAAGCCTTGCCGCTGGCCGAGCTCTCCAGCACGGGGCCTCCGCGATTATCCGAACGTTTGGTGAAGTTGTGAGGCGACGTGCCGACGCCGTCGAGCAAAGTCGTGTCGATGTTCTCGTCCCGAGTGGGCTTGCGCAGTTTCTTCGGACGTGGGGGCCTACTCGCCCGCAGCAGCTCGGCCATATACGCTTCTGCCTTCGTCGCCATACGGTTCCCTATTCCTTTCCGGGGCTACGTGGCCCCGATCGATCAGAACGTGACGTGTGGAGTCGGGCGGGCGAGCCCCAACTCGAAGTGACAGTGCGGTGAGCTCCTCCCCGCGCCGATGATACACAGCTCTACAGCTGCTGGCTGCAGATCATTCCGATTGCAGGGGGGTTTCGCCGCGCAGGGTCACCACGCGAACCTTGAAGCCTCCGTCCTCGCCGCGGAGCAGCGTGTACGACGATGACTCCTCACCCAGCACTCGGTCATTCTGATCCAAGTAGGGCCAGCGCACCGTGGCGATGACTAGGTCTTCGCCGACCCAGTCGAGGTCGACGATCTCGGCGCGCGTGCCCACGATACCGCGCTCATTGTACATGTCCTTCGCCCCCGCAAAAAACTGCTCCACTTCCTCGTCGGACTGCACCAGGCGCGCGTCCTGGCTGCCGATCACGAAGGCCGGCACTCCCCATAGCTTGGCCATGGTCTTGATGTCGCCGCTGGTCATCGCTTCGGCAAAGCGATCCAGATACTGCTGAACACTTGCCTGCTCCCGCGCCGCGCTCGACTTGACCAGCGCTTGCGTTCCACTGGCATTTGAGCGCTTTGCGCGCTGCGGCGCCATTTGTTCTGACGACCCAGCTTGCCTGCTTTGCTGCTGTGACATGGGTGACCTCCATACGGACGGTGGGTACCCGGTTGCCGTTGCAGAGCACGTGCCAGGTCGCCAAGCTGGCCGAGCACTGGTAAAATCGGCCCCACTCGGGAATTCAAACCACGGCCATCGGGTTCTCCGCACACCACCGGAAGAGGAGACCATAATGGTCAAGGTTGGACCTCATGCGGCCATGCGCATGACCGCGCTGTCACTGGCCCTGACAGCCGGCAGCGCTGATGCTGCGTCACTTCGCGATCTACCCACAGACGTGCTTTGCGACTTGATCGAAGATGCCGAAGCTGCGGAGCCGGGCCATCCGCAACGCGTCAGGGTGCTGAGCTTGCTCACGGAGGATCAACGAGTGGTAGTGAGGTCACAGGTAGCGGAGGCCATGGGTAGCTTGTGGCCCGACGCGGAGCTGGAAGCCGCGGCGGAGCTACGCAAGCTTGCCCGCGACGAATCGGAGAGCGTGAGGCTGTCTGCCGCGGTGGGGCTGGCCCGCGCGGTGGAGCGCGCTACGGCCCCGGAGCGGATCGACCTGGTTTGCACCTGGGCTCTTTCCGAGCATGCCGACGAGCGCTTGGCGCTGGCGCGCGCCTTGACCTGGACGACGCCAGTCTTCGTCGCCGACTTGGTGCTCGAGCAGCTGGCACGTGATGAAAATGCGCCCGTGCGAGCGGCAGCGCTTGCCGCCGTGGCGCGCCATTTTCACGAAAACTCGTCAGCCTACGCGCGCATCGTGACCCAGTGCGAAGGCGACCCGGACCAAAACGTCCAGCGCCTGGCGCAAGCCCTGATGAAGCGGGCGCGAGCCTGACACCCGCAACGACGACGCGTCGGGTCACGGCCTGCCCAGCCTCGACTAGAATTTCATGCTCGCCGGCGCCAGGTCGTAC
>DATDEV010000011.1:0-6342 GCA_036522995.1 Polyangiaceae bacterium | reverse complement strand
TCTCAGGATGTTGTCTGCTGCCGACCTGTCCCGTCGCTCTCTTAGGACGTTGTCTGCTGCCGACCTGTCCCGTCGCACCGCGAGCGCAAAGCGCGAGCTGGATCCACTCCACCCGACCTTGCCCCAACCAGATCACGATCGGCAACGGAGAGGAGGCCCAGAAAATCCGGCGAGGCCGGGCGCCAGTTGCGGATCAGGTCGCGATCGTCGCAGGGCGCTCATTCGAAGCACGGAGGAGACCAAGAGCATCCCGCCCTGACCTCCTCCGTCGCGACCGAGACCACCACGCCTCAGTCGTAGTACTCGTTACCAAGATGCGTGATCAGCTCTTCGCCCATCATCCAGCGCAGCGTGTTCTTGAGCTTCATCGATTGGATGAAGATGTCGTGCTCGGGATAGAGGCCTTCGGCCGTTTGCGGGCTCTTGAAGTAGAAGCTCAGCCACTCCTGCACGCCGCGGAAGCCGGCGCGCTTGCCCAGGTCGCTGAATAGCGCCAGGTCGAGCACCAGCGGCGCCGCGAGGATCGAGTCGCGGCACAGGAAGTCGATCTTGATCTGCATCGGGTAGTTGAGCCAACCGAAGATATCGATGTTGTCCCAGCCCTCTTTGGCGTCGCCGCGCGGCGGGTAATACTCGATGCGCACCTTGTGATAGATGTCGCCGTACAGCTCCGGATACAGCTCGGGCTGTAGGATCTGCTCGATCGCGCCCAGCTTGCTGACCTCTTTGGACTTGAAGCTGCCGGGCTCGTCCAGCACTTCACCGTCGCGATTGCCCAGGATGTTGGTGGAAAACCAGCCCTTCATGCCCAGCATGCGCGCCTTGAAGCCAGGCGCCAGCAGCGTCTTCATGAACGTCTGACCGGTCTTGAAGTCCTTGCCGCAGACGGGGGTTTGCGTCTCGCGCGCCAGCTCCAGCATGCACGGCACGTCGACCGTCAAGTTGGGCGCGCCGTTGGCATAGGGCACGCCTTCCTTCAGACAGGCCCAGGCGTACAGCATGGAGTTGGGGATGCTCGGATCGTTCTCGAGCAGGCCCTTCTCGAACGACTTGATCGTCTGATGCACCTCGGTCGGCTCGAGGAAGATCTCGGTCGAGCCGCACCACACGCACACAGCGCGATCGGCGCCGCTGGTCTTGATGAAGTTGCGGATGTCGGCGCGCAGTTGCTCGACGATGTCCGCCTTGGTGGCGCCCGTCTTGATGTGCGTGCCGTGCAGGCGCTTCACGTACTCGGGGTAGAACGCGGCCGTCATCGGCTTGATGGCAGCCAGATCGTCCTTGATCGGATCGATGTGCTTCGAATCGAGCACCGCGGCGTTCACGGCGGATTCGAGCGCGTTGTCGGGGAACAGGTCCCACGAACCGAACACGATGTCGTCGAGCGCGGCGAGCGGCGCGAAGTCCTTGATCCGCGGCGTGCGATTGTCGGTGCGCTTGCCCAGTCGGAGCGTGCCCGTCTGCGTGAGCGAGCCCACGGGAGACGCCAGTCCGCGCCGTGCCAGCAGCACGCCGGCGATCAGGGTTGTCGACACTGCGCCGAGGCCGGGCAGCAGAATCGCCAGTTTGCCCTCGGGTTTTTTAACAGTCTCCGGTCGCTTCATCGCAAGGCTCCTATTCGTTGGCGCCGTCGTAGCAAGCACCGTGCCCGCGCGCAACGCGGGCAACGGCTGATCACGTCCTGCTTTTTACACTGCTCGCCGGCGCCGCAGCCGTCTATAGGTCAGACATGGTCGAAGCGGCAGTGATCTTGGTGGCAGGAATCGGTTCGCGCCTTCGGCCCATCACCGATACGCGCCCCAAGGCTCTGGCGCCAGTGGGTGACGAGACGATCCTGGGACGCGCCGTGAGGTTGCTGCTGGATTTCGGGATTTCTCGGCTGATTCTGGCTACTGGCTACCGCGAGGACGCCGTGCGCATCGCGCTGGCCGGTCTGGCCTGTGAGGTGGTGCTGTGCCCGAATCCGCGCTTCGACACCACGCAGAACTCGGTCTCGCTCGCCCTCTGTCGCGACGCCGTGGGCGGTCGCTCCTTCTTCAAGTTGGACGGTGACGTCGTGTTCGAGCCCGAGCTGCTCACGCGCATCGCCGCGCCGCAGGCCGAGCTCTCAGCGGGCGTCGATTCGAGCCGCAAGCTCGACGCCGAAGCGATGAAGGTCGTCGTGCAGGGCGAGAAGATCCGTGCCTTCGGCAAACGTATCCCGCTCGCGAGCAGTCACGGCGAGAGCATCGGCATCGAGCACGTCAGCAGCGCGGCCTCGGCGCGGCTCTTCGCTGCGCTCGAGGAGCGCGTCGCCGCCGGCGTCACTGACGAGTACTACGAGGACGTCTACTCGCAGATGATCGGGCGCGGCGAGCTCGATGCAGTAGCGGCGGACGTGTCTGGACTGCGCTGGACCGAGGTCGACACCTTCGAGGACCTGGAGGCTGCTCGCCGCCTGTTCGCACCGGTCAGTGCGTAGATCTCGACGCACCTCGGCCGGGGGAGGGCCACCGAGCCTGTAGGTAACTGTCGAGAATCGACCGAGTTCCACTGGGCGCCCGCGCCATTGGGGACCAGGTAGGTGGTGGGCGCTAAACCCTCCGTCGGTGTCGTCAATTTGCAACACTGTGAGCGCGCTGCGACAGGAAAATCATGGTCTAAATCCGCGAATCGAAAAGGATTTGCCCGGTTTAACCAGCGCATGGTAATTGCACGGTGGAGCGTAATGGCGACAGAATTGCGACCGAACAAGGTGGGCAGAGTGACACGAGCGATTGTGCTCGCGGCGGGCCTCGGCTCTCGGCTGACCGAAGGCGGTGACATTACGCCCAAGCCCCTCCGCCGCGTGGCCGGGGTTCCCCTCGTCGTGCGCGTACTGCGGACCCTGGAGGCCGCCGGCATCGAGCACGCGGTCGTGGTGGTGGGTCATTGCGGCGACCTCATCAAAGAGGCCGTTCGCCAAGAGGCGGAGCTCGAGCTGAAGGTGACCTTCGTCGAGAACACCGACTACTTGAAGAAGAACGGCGTGTCGGTGCTGGCCGCGGCTGGCTACATCGATCGCGAATGCCTGCTGACCATGTCCGACCACCTCTACTCGCCCGAGCTGGTGCGGCGCCTGCTGGCGGCCGAGATCCCGGCGGACGGTGCGGCGCTGGCGGTGGACTACGACATTCCGCGCTGCTTCGACCTCGACGACGCGACCAAGGTCGGGGTCGAGCGCGGCCGCATCGTGCGCATCGGTAAGGAGCTGGGCGCTTACGACGCGCTCGACACGGGCGTGTTCCGCATCGGGCCGTCGCTGGTAGCCGAGCTGTCGCGCGTGGCCAGGCAGAACGGCGACGCCTCGCTCAGCGACGGCGTGCAGGCGCTCAGCCGCCGCGGCGTGTTCGCTGCGGTGGATGTGGGCGAGGTGCGCTGGATCGACGTGGACACGCAGCCGGCGCTCGAGCGCGCCGAGGCCATGCTGCGCGTGTTCGGCGAAGACCTGGGTGACGAGCCCGGTAGCGGGCCGGCCTCGCAGATCGACGCCGAAGCCATCGAGCTGTTCGCGCCCAGCTGGGTGCGCGCTGCCAAGCCTTACGACGAGCATCATTTCGAGGTGGCCGAGCGCAAGGGCGTGGCGCGCATGATGTCGAACGAGAGCCCGTTTCCGCCCAGCCCGCGCGTGATGCAGGCGATCGTGGACGCCGCCAGCCGCGGCAACCACTATCCCGGCGGTAGCAAGGCGCTTTCGGACAAAATCTCGCGGCGCGAAGGCTTGCCGCTCGGCAGCGTGCTGTTCGGCGCCGGCTCGACCGAGCTGATCGACGTCGTGATTCGCACCTTCGTCGGTCCCGGCGAAGAGGTGCTGCTGAGCGTCCCGACCTTCAGCATGTACGAGGCGCGCACGCGCGTGACCGGCGGTATCCCGGTGCTGGTGCCGATGACCGACGCTCACGACCACGATCTGGGCGGCCTGATCCGGGCCGTGAACGAGCGCACCAAGGTGATCTTCCTGTGCTCGCCGAACAACCCGACCGGCAACCGCATGTCGCGCGACGACCTGCGCCGCATGCTGCGGCTCGGGCTGCCGACGGTGATCGACGAGGCCTACTTCGACTTCGAGACCGATGGCTCGTCGACCGGGCTGCTGGCCGAGTTCCCGAACGCGATGGTGCTGCGGACCTTCTCCAAGGCCTTCGGCCTGGCCGGCATGCGCCTGGGCTATGCGCTGGCGCACCCGGTGGTGATCAAGCTGCTGTCGCGCGTGAAAGTGCCGTGGAACGTGCCCGGCCTGGTGCTGGCGGCCGCGGGGGCGGCGCTCGACGATCACGCCGAGTTCGAGGCGCGTCGCGAAGAGCTGTCGAGCGGCCGCGTGGAGCTGTTCCACGCGCTGTCGAAGGTGGCCGGGCTGGCGCCGGTGCCGGGTGAGGGCAACTTCGTGCTGATCGACGTCTCGCGCACTGGCACGACCGCCGAACGGTTGGTCGAGCAGCTGCTCGAAGAGGGCGTGCTGATCCGCTCGCTGACCGTGCACCACGCGGCTAAAAGCTACGTGCGGGTAACGGTAGGCGCTCGTGAGCAGAACCTGCGCTGCGTGCGTGCTTTCGAGCGAGTGCTCGGGCGCGCCGTGCGTCGCGAGCCTGCCGCGCTGAGCGTCGGTCCCAGCGACGCGGAGTAAAGCCGAGTGAGCTCCGCCGACGGCAGCTTCTGGTCGGGCTACTGGCGGAGCCTGAAATCGCGCGAAGTCGAAGAGCCGATCGACATCTATTTGCATCGGCCGCTGGCTTACGTCATCGCGCGCGGCCTGCTGCCGACGTCGATCACGCCGGACACGGTCACGCTGGTCTCGCTGGCCTTTGGCCTAGGCTCGGCCGCGCTCATCCTGTGGCAGTTGCCGCACCACTGGCAGTGGGCCGCGTTGCTCAGCTTCATAGGCACGGTGCTCGATTGCGTCGACGGCCAGCTGGCGCGCATGCGCAAGACCTCGTCGGTGCTGGGGCGCATGCTGGACGGTACCGCCGACTCGACGGTGGTGATGTGCGCTGCCGTAGCGGCCGGCGTGGTGCACACGCTGCACTACGGGACGACGCCGCTGCGCGCGGCCGTGGTGGTGCTGCTGGTGGTGCTGTCGAGCATGTCGATCTCGGTGCAGGTCGCGCTGTTCGACCACTACAAAACGGTATTTTTGAAGCTGACCATCCCGGGCTACCGCGAGGCCGAGTCGATCGAGGTGGTGCGCCGCAACTACGCGCAGGCCAAGCGGCAGCCGATGTCGCTGCTGGCGCGCATCGTGTGGGCGTATTACCTCACGTTCGTCGGGCGCCAGGGCAGTACGGTGCGGGGCTACGATCCGTATACGGTGACCGAGTTCGAAACGCTCGCCGAGTACTCGCCCGAGCGCGCCGCGATCTACCGCGAGCACTGCGCGGGCGTGATGCGCACGTGGCGTCGTTATTTCGGCTTCGGCTCGCTGATGTTCGGCATTGCGCTGTCGCTCGCGTTCGAGCTCACGGCGGAGTACCTGCTGCTGCGGCTCACGCTGTTCAACCTGGTGTTTTACGGGCCGCTGCGCTGGGCCCAGCGCAGGGCTTCCCAGCGAGCCATGGCGGCGCTTTCCGTCGTCCCCGCCGCGGCCGCGCCAGCCAATTGACTTGAGCGGCCATGCGACCGAGAGTCCATGACCGCGCATGACTCGAACGCGCACCACGCTGTCCGTCTTCGCACTGCTCGCGTGGGGTCTGTGCGCTCCGCCGGCTGGGGCCGAGATCTGGCCCGGCGCCGCTCGGCGCCTCGAGCGCGATCTGGCTTCGAGCGAGGTCTCGGTGCGGCAGGCGGCGGTGGTCAAGCTGGCCGACCTGCCGCGAGCGACGGCGCGTCGCTTGCTGCTGCGCGCGCTCGACGATGCGGACAGCCTGGTGTCGAGCTCGGCGCTCGAGCTCCTGCTGCGGCTCGAGACGCCGCGCGTGACCGAGCGGGTGGTGCCGTGGCTGTCCGGCTCCGACAAGCGCCTGCGCCTGTCGGCGGCGCTGGCGCTCGGCGTGGCGCCGGCGCCGAACGCCACGCCCGCGCTGGCTCGCGCGCTGGCCGACTCCGACGCCGAAGTGCGCGCGGCGGCGGCTACGGCGCTGGGCGCGTCGCAGAGCGCCGAGGCGGTGCTCCCGCTGCTGGGTCACCTCGACGACAGCGTGCCCGAAGTGCGCGAGGCGGTGGTGGGTGCGCTCGGTCAGCTCGGAGATGCGCGAGCCGTGCTGCCTTTGATCGGCAAAATCGAGGATCCGCGGCCAGCCGTGCGGGCCGGCACGGCGCGCGCGCTGGGCTTTCTGCGCGATCCCCGCAGCGCGAGCGCGCTGCTGCTCGCGCTGCGTGATTCGGATCGCG
>DATDEV010000010.1:0-2946 GCA_036522995.1 Polyangiaceae bacterium | reverse complement strand
GCCGGCCGGCTCGATGCTGAGCCAGCGATAGATCGCCCCGCCAAGCACACCACCGATCAGCGGCGCGACCCAGAACAACCAGAGTTGTCCCAGCGCCCATCCGCCGACGAACAGCGCCGGCCCGGTGCTGCGCGCCGGGTTCACCGACACGTTCGTGACCGGGATGCCGATGAGATGGATCAGCGTGAGGCCGAGGCCGATGGCGATCGGCGCGAAGCCGGCCGGCGCGCGGGCATCGGTGGCGCCCAGGATGATGATCAGAAACATGAATGTCAGCACGATCTCGGCGACCAGCCCCGACACCAGGCTGTACTGGCCAGGCGAGTGCTCGCCGTAGCCGTTCGAAGCCATCCCGCCACTCACGTCGAAGCCAGCCTTGCCGCTGGCGATCAGGTAGAGGACGCCGGCCGCGAGCACGGCGCCGGCCACCTGCGCGGCGACATAGGTCGGCAGCTCACGTGCGGGGAAGCGCTTGGCTGTCACGAGCCCCAGCGTGACGGCCGGGTTCAAGTGGCAACCGGAGATGTGGCCGATGGCATAGGCCATGGTCAGCACGGTCAAGCCGAACGCCAGCGACACCCCGTGCAGGCCGATGCCCACGTTCGGAAAGGCGGCTGCGAGGACCGCGCTGCCGCAGCCTCCGAAGACGAGCCAGAATGTGCCCAAGAACTCAGCCGCAGCGCGCTTTCCAATCGGCATGGAGGTAGCTCCTCGCTCTAAACGAGCGTTTGTGTCAACCGGGGCCGATGCTCCAAGATTCTGGCAGGTCGGTCAATCGAATTTTGGCGGACACGAATGAACGGTTCCTCCGCCAAGCGCCTATTCCAAGTTGAAGTTGGTGTTCACGGATCTGCTGTTAGGCTGCGCCCACGATGAGGGGCGTGCCCGTCTGGATGCGACTCGCGCTCGCTTGGTCGGCAGTGGCGAGCGTGAGCGCGGCCGCGCCTGGCCCTGGAGTCGAGCCGGCGGCAGCGCCCACACCCCTGCTCACGCTGAGCGAACCCGCCAAGCCCGAGACTGCGGCGGCCGAGGATTGGACGCGCCGGCTCAGCATCGGCGGCGGCCTCGCCGTGTACTACTACCAACCGACCAACGGTTGGGACAACCAGTACCTGCTGTACACGAACCTGCGCTTCGACGCGCAGCTCGGGCGGATCGGCCTGCACCTCGAGTCACGGCTGACCAACGAAAAGCTGCGCGCCTTCTTCGATAGCCTGGCCTGGATTCAAGAAGGTTACCTGTCGGTGGAGGCAGGGCCACTCGTGCTCAAAGCTGGCAAGGTCTACAAGCAGCTCGGTCTGTTTTGGGACAAGACCTTCTACGGTAACATCCAGGTGTACGAGGGGCTCAAGCTCGACCCCAACGCGGGCCTCTCGCTCGAAGGCACTTTCGGCGCCGCTGCGGGGCTGGCGTTTTGGGCGCAGTACTTCGTGGTCGACGGTCACACCAACGCCTCGCTCGTGGGGCGCGACACGATTTCGATCCCCGACGCGCGGCGCCGCAACATCGTGACCCTGCGCGCGCAGCCGTTCTTTCAGCTCACGCCGAGCGCGCGGCTCGAGCTGGGCATTTCGGGGGAGCATTTCGAGGCCGATCTGCCGAGCGGCTCGGAGTCGGTGTGGCGGGGGGCGCTCGACACCAAATTGACCTGGGCGGGGCTGGGGCTGTGGGGCGAGCTGCTCCATCAGTCAGGTAAGCACGTGACGAGCTTTCCCTATCCGGGGGACACGGCCACCACGGGCCAGGCCTCCGCCGACAATACGTACCTCCTGGCTGGCGCCGAGTACACCATCAGCCTGCTCACGCTGCGCTACAACTTGAGCATCGCTCGCTACTCGGAGCTGTGGGTGCAGGAGGTGCTGCACCTGCCCGGGGTCGAGGTCGCGTTCAACGCCAATAGCTCCTTCTACGTCGAGTACGCCAGCTGGAAGCGGTACGCTCCCGAAGGCACGAGCGTTTACGACGCCAGCCTCAACCTGACTTGGCTGGGCCATTTCTGAGCGCTTGCCGTTTCTGGCCGAGGGCTCGATGCTCTGGCCATGAAGCTGACTTTCGACGAGCGCCACCGGCATCTCTCGGTTGGCTCGAACGAGGAGAAGCGGACGCTCATCACCCGCGATACGCCGCTTGCGTTCGCGTGGGCTGACATGCGCGAGCTGGTCGCATGATCGAGCGGGGTGAGCTGTACTGGATCGCGCCCGAGGCGCCCGAGTCGTCCGATGTCGAGGCTGCTGGTTACGCGCACCCGCATGTGGTGGTGCAAGACGACGTGTTCAATCAATCGCGCATCACGAGCGTCGTTGTGTGCGCTCTGACCTCGAACCTGGGGCGGGCCAGCGAGCCCGGCAATGTGCTGCTCGAGCCAGGGGAGGGCGGCCTGCCGCGGCAGAGCGTGGTGGTGGTCTCGCAGATCAGCTCGGTCGACAAATCTCGCCTGGGCGAGCGCATCGGTATGCTGTCCGCGGAGCGGGTGGAGCAGGTTCTGGCGGGGCTACGCTTTCAGCACGCCTCGTTCTTCAGGCGCTAACAGCGGCGAAGCTGCTGTCTCGTCGCTCTTAGCGTCTGAAAATCTTCGCACTTAGCGTTGACGCGAGCCAGCCTTTGCCCAAGAAGCATGGTTAATGGGCCTTCTGCCGAGCGTCGACCGTCGATGAACCGCGCGCTGGCTGTCAAAGTCGCGCTGGTGGCGCTGGTCGTGGTGATGCTCGCGTTGGCGTACCATTTTGGTGTCTTCGCGCAGCTCAGCGATCCCAAGAGCTTTGCTCGTTCGGTCGTGGGGCTCGGCGTGTGGGGTTACGTGGGCTTCGTGGTGGCGTACGCGCTGCTGCAGCCGTTCGGTGTTCCAGGCACGGTGTTCATCGTGGCGGCCCCGCTGATCTGGCCTTGGCCGGTAGCATTTGCGCTGTCGATGACCGGGACCATGTCCGCCAGCATCCTGGGCTTCAG
>DATDEV010000009.1:0-2209 GCA_036522995.1 Polyangiaceae bacterium | reverse complement strand
TCACGCCGTCCGCGTTCGTGCTTTGCGTTCACGTCTCGGCGTTCGCGCTCAGGCGCGGAGCGCCGAGCACGCGACCGGCGGGGGCACCCCTAGGCGGGGCCGACGGTGCGACGGACGCGATCGGCGTGCAGGCTGAGGTCGCGCAGCGCGCCGTCTTGCTTGCGCGCGGCTTCCTCGATTTGCATGGCCGCCGACATCGCGCGCTCCGAGCCGCGCGTCTGCGTGCGCTGCGCCGAATTGAGCTGTCCCGCCAGGCTGTTGATGCTCTCCATGGCCTGCGTGATCTGGCGGCTGCCTCGCGATTGCTCCTGGCTGGAGCGCTCGACCTGCTGCGAGATGGTGCGCATTTTCTCGCCGCTCTTCATGATCAGCTCCGAGCCGCGCGCCTGCTGCGCGGTGGCGGCGGCGATCTGCTGCACGGTCGCGGCGATGCGACCGATGGCGTCGGTGACCTGCTTGCTGCCCTTGGCCTGCTCCACGGTAGCGCGCGCGATGGCACGCACCATGTTGGTGCTCTTCTGCGAGCTCTCCAGGATCTTCTTCAGCGCGCGCTCGGCCTCGTTGGACACTTCCACGCCGCGATCGACGTTCTGGGCGCCGCGCTCCACCGCCAGGATGGCGTTCTTGCTCTCGCTCTGAATGGTCTTGATCAGGTCGGCGATCTCTTTGGTGCTCGCCCCGGCACGCTCTGCCAGATCTTTGATCTCGTCGGCCACCACGGCGAAGCCCTTGCCGTGCTCGCCGGCCTGCGCCGCGATGATGGCGGCGTTCAGCGCCAGCAGGTTCGTCTGCTCGGCCACGTCGTCGATCACGTTCAAGATTTGACCGATGGCGTCGATGCGTGAGCCCAGGTTGGAGATCACGGCCACCGCCTCCTGGCTGCTCTCCTTGATGCGATAGATTTCGCCGATGGTTTTGAGAATGGCTTCGGCGCCACGCTCGGCGTCCTGCGCCACTTCCTCCGACAGACGCGCGGTCTCGTTGGCGTTCGACTGCACCTGATCGATGGACACGTCCATCTCGTTCATGCTCGAGCTGGTCTCTTCGGCGGTGAGCGAGAGCGCATCGACGTTCTTGGCCACCTCCTTGATCGAGTAGGCCATCTCCTCGATCGAGGCGACCGTCTCGCGTACGCTGGTGGCCAGGTCGGCGATGTTACCGGCGACCTGCTCGTTGGTAGCCGTCATCTGGATCACCGACGAGCTGGACTCTTCGGCGGAGGTGGCGAGCACCTCGACGTGCTCGGCGATCTCGCGCTGCGAGCTGGTCATCTCTTTGATGTAGCGGGCGGTCTCGTCGCTGGCGTTGAGCTGCTGGGCAACGCCGTCGGTCAGCAGGCGCAGCGCGCCGTTGAGCGAGCTCGCCGCTTCGGTCAGCTCGCCTTTGTTCATGCCGCCTTCACGGGCTTCGCGTAGCGCCTCGTAGGCGTCGGCCAGCTCTTCGTACAGGCGCGTCACGGCGGGCGGAGCCTCGCGTGGCGGCTCGGGCCGACGACCGTCGACCATGCGCCGCACCGAGCTGGCGATGGCTTCCACGGTCTCGGTCGAGCTGCCGTCGCCGCCGGTGCTGACCACCAGGTAACCCGCCAGCACCAGGTACGCGCAGACGGCAGCGACGATTTTCGGCTCCACTCCGGCGAGCCAGACGAGAAACAGCGCTCCGACCCCTAGGACGGCCAGTGCCAATAGCTGACGATGGGACACCCGATTCATGCGGCTCGTTCAGGCGAGTTGAGAAGCCCGAATGGCTCACGAAAGCACAGTTTTTTCCGCTTGTGTTAGGGAAAGCCGGGTTCGGTGCTGTCGGGGGGGGGCTCGGGCAGGAGCGTGGGGCCGGACAGCGGCAGCTTGACCACGAACAGCGCTCCGCCGCCGGGTGCGTCGTCGAAGCTGATTTCACCGCCGTGCTCGACCACGATGCGCTGCACGATGGCAAGGCCGAGCCCCGTGCCCTCGGCTTTGCCGGTCACGTAGGGCTCGAACAAGCGCGCGCGCAATTCGGGCGCCACCCCCGGCCCGTTGTCACGAACGCTCAGCAGCAGCTTGTCCTGCTCGCGCGCCAGCCGGACGGTGACGCGACCACCGGCGCGATCGCCCAGCGCTTGCTGGGCGTTCTGCACGAGGTTGGTCACGACCTGGATCACCTGATCGCGATCGGCGTTGAGCTCAGGACAGGGTTCGACCTCCAGGTCGATGGGTGCACCGGCCGC
>DATDEV010000008.1:0-6013 GCA_036522995.1 Polyangiaceae bacterium | reverse complement strand
AAAGTCGCTCGAGGTGGTGCTCGTGCCGACCCAGCCGGGCGGGTGCGGGTTGCGCCCGTTGCTGAGGCCGCCGCTCACACCCCGGGCTGCATGGCAGCTGTCGCAGGTTTGCGGCGTATGGCAGGTCAGGCAGCGGGCTGGCTGCGAGGCTGCTTCGAGCGCGTGCCGCACCATGAAGTCGCCGCGATGCACCTGCTGCGACTCCAGCCGCTCCGGCTTGCGCGCTTCGATGGTCATGTTCTGGCTGCCGTCGTGGCACGACTGGCACGTCGACTCGCTGTGGCAGGCGAGGCAGAGCTGACCCTGCTGCGTCGCCATCGAGCCATGGTGGCGGGCGAAGTCGGCGTCGTGGCGCATGAAGGTTTGGGGAAAGGTGCGCATCAAGTCGCGCTGACCGTGGCACTGCGTGCATTCGCCCTTGTCCCACTGCTGCTTGTGCTCGTGGCAGGTGAAGCACTTGCTCATCGGGGGCAGCGTGCTCTCGTTCGTTTTGAGCACGCCGCCGTGGCAGGGCACGCACTGCCCGTTGATGCCCGGCATCGCCAGGTGCTTGTCGTGATCGATGCTGATCTCGCCGTAGGGGCGGGGGGGCGTGATCGACAGGATGGGCAGCACCTGCTCCCGATCCTTCTGGTGGCAGCTCTCGCAGGTCTGCTGCAGCGGCAGCTTGTCCACGCGAGCGGCTTGGGAGGGCGCGTGGCAGCTGTTGCAGCTGAGGCAAGCGGGCTTGCCGGGCGAGCCGCAATCGAGGCCGGCCAGGTGAACGCGATGCGGAAAGCGGGCAGGTGTCTGCGGCTCGCGGCAGGCCGCGGCCAGCGCCGCCACGCATAGCGCGAGCAGGCACAGCAGGTAGCCGTAGTGGCCGCGTGTGCGGTGCAGGTCTTGCATCACCAGGCGCGCTCCCGCGGTTTGGCGTCGAAGGTGAAGCTGGCGCGCAGCATGGTCTGAGCGTCGAGGCTGGCGTAGGGCGAGCGGGCGAGCGAGGCGCCCCACAGCAGCGATAGGTTGTCGAGCGCCTCGTACGACAGCGTGCCTGCGAACACTGCCGACTCGCTATAGCCTTGGATCGGCTCGTCGTAGAAGTAGGCATACGCCTCGAGCGTGCCGGCCAGACGGCGGAGCAGCGGCCCCGCGAGCGAAGCACGCAGCGCCTGATAGCCGTTTTCGCCGATGATCACCCGCTGGTACGAGAAGCGGGTGAAAGCCCCACCGCGCTTCGACAGCGCGAAGCGCGCTGCCGCTTCGCCGCGCGCACCCGGCTCACCCTCGTCATAAAACTCCAAGAAACCGCTGCCCTCCAGGCGCAGCCAGGTCAGCGCGTCGACGCTCACGAAGCCGCCGAGCTCCTCGTAGCCGCTGGTGCTGAACACCGACAGCACCGACTGGCGCGACAAGAACGCGGAGGGCTCGGTGCGCAGCCCTTCGATGCTGGCGTGCACGAGCTCGTGGGGATCTAGATCGAGCCAGCCGCGGACTTCGGCCCAGCGCTGGCCATCGACCTCGTACAGCGCCTTGGCGCCGAGCCAGGCAGGCTTGGCGAGCCGTCCGCCGACGTCCAGCCCCAGGTTCCGGTGCGCGACGCCGCCCGTTGCATGCTGCTCATGAAAGGAGAGGGTGCCGCCGTAGTTCTCGTCGCGGTAGGCGAGCTTGGCGCCCGCGAGCCAATGCTGGGTGCGATCCAGGTCGACGTCCTCGTAGCTGGTGAGGTCGCTCTCGGCCTTGCCCAGGTGGTGGTAGCCGGTGCGGGCGTTCCAGCGCGGGAGCACCACGGCGCCGCCGTAGGCGGTGAGGAACGTGCCGCGGCCGAGCTGGGCGCCAAGCCCGGCGCCGTCGAAGCGCGAAAAGCGCGCCGCGCCGCCGGCCTCCTGCTGGCGTCCGAGCCGCAGCCACACGTTGCCGAGCCTCAGGCGCACGTTGGCCGACTGAACATCGCCGTCGAAAGGGCGCTCGTAGTCCGAGGACGTCGGCCAGAGCTGGCCCCAGGCGGCGAACTGCAGGTCGAGGCCGTCTTTTTGCCAGGGGGCGTCGATGGCATCGGCGCGCGCGCTCAGGTATTCGGTGAGCGGGGCCGCAGTGTCGGTAGTGACGATGGCGCCATTCGCGCCCGGCAGCAGCGCGCGCTGAAACAGCTGCAAATACGTGTGGCTCTCGGCGACCAGCTCGAAGCGATCGGGCTGCGGGGCTGGGGCAGGGGCCGCGGGGCGTTCCAGTGGCCGCAGCTCGGCGCCCTGGGCACGGCCTGGCGCCGCGCGCAGTCCCAGGACGAGAGCGATCGCCAGTGCAGCCGCCTCGCCACTTCCGAGCCCAGTGCGTTGAGCCATTCGGCTACGCCACCATTAGCCGAGAGCTGGCGAGAACAGAAGCAAACGGGCCGGCGCCCGGACGATTGGCGAGCCGCCACTGCAGCTGAGGCCATGTTCCAGTGCCGGTGAATCGAAGCCTTCTGACGCGGAGAACGCGAAGCCTCTAGCCCGGCTTTTGTGTGCGTGGTACAGGCGGCCCGCGCCTGGAATCGGGCGTGCTGCGAGCTTCAAGGAAACAAACACGAGATGTCCATCGAGAGCACTACGAGCACGGCCGGTATCAAGGGCAAGGTCATTCAGGTCATTGGTCCGGTGGTGGACGTGGAGTTTCCGCCCGGCAAGCTGCCCAGGATTCTCAACGCCCTCACGCTCACCAACGCCAGCCTCTCGAACGAGAAGGACAACCTGGTGCTCGAGGTGGCTCAGCACCTGGGTGAATCCGTCGTTCGCACCATCGCCATGGACGCCACCGAAGGCCTGGTCCGCGGCCTCGAGGTGACCGACACCGGCTCGCCGATCATGATGCCGGTCGGCCCCGAAGTGCTCGGCCGCATCCTGAACGTCATCGGCAAGCCGGTGGACGAAGCCGGCCCCGTCAACGCCAAGAAGCGCTCGCCCATTCACCGCGCCGCGCCGCTGTTCGTCGACCAGAACACCACGGTCGAAGTTTTCGAGACGGGCATCAAGGTCATCGACCTGCTCGCTCCGTACCGCAAGGGCGGCAAGATCGGCCTGTTCGGCGGCGCCGGCGTCGGCAAGACGGTGTTCATCCAGGAGCTCATCAACAACGTGGCCAAGGCGCACGGCGGCGTGAGCTGCTTCGCCGGCGTGGGTGAGCGCACCCGCGAGGGCAACGACTTGTTCCTCGAAATGAAGGAATCGAAGCTGGAAACCGGCGAGCCGGTGCTGAGCAAGACCGCGCTGATCTTCGGCCAGATGAACGAGCCGCCGGGCGCTCGCGCGCGCGTGGCCCTCTCGGCCCTGACCTGCGCCGAATACTTCCGCGACGAGGAAGGCCAGGACGTGCTGCTGTTCGTCGACAACATCTTCCGCTTCACGCAGGCCGGCTCGGAAGTGTCCGCGCTGCTCGGTCGTATCCCGAGCGCCGTCGGTTACCAGCCGACGCTCGCCACCGAGATGGGCAACCTGCAAGAGCGCATCACCTCGACCAACAAGGGCTCGATCACCAGCGTGCAGGCCATTTACGTGCCGGCCGACGACTTGACCGACCCCGCGCCGGCCACGACCTTCGCGCACTTGGACGCGACCACCGTGCTCTCGCGCTCGATCTCGGAGAAGGGCATCTACCCGGCGGTCGATCCGCTCGACTCGACCAGCACCATGCTCTCGCCCGACGTGGTCGGCGAGGAGCACTACGCGGTGGCGCGGCAGGTGCAGCAGACGCTGCAGAAGTACAAAGATCTGCAGGACATCATCGCCATCTTGGGCATGGACGAGCTCAGCGAAGACGATCGCGCCACCGTGGCGCGCGCCCGCAAAATCGAGCGCTTCCTTTCGCAGCCGTTCTTCGTGGCCCAGCAGTTCACCGGTCGCTCCGGCAAGTACGTGCCGCTGAAGGAGACCGTGGCGGGCTTCAAGGAGATCCTCTCCGGCGCGCTCGACGACCTACCCGAGCAGGCCTTCTACATGGTTGGCAACATCGAGGAAGCCAAGCAGGCGGCGGCCAAGCTGAAGTCGCAGGCGGCCTGAGATGGCAGACACGATCGCCCTCGAGATCGTCACGCCCGACGGCCTCAAGCTCAAGGAGGCGGTGAACGAGCTGACCGCGCCCAGCGTCAATGGCGAGTTCGGCGTCTTGCCCATGCACCGTCCGCTGCTGGCCGCGCTCGGTAGCGGCATCGTGACCTACACGCAGAACGGTAAGGTCACTTCGGTTGCGGTTGGGCCAGGTTTCGTCGAGGTCGCCGACGATCGCGCGCTGCTGCTCACCAATCAGTTCGCCACCGAACAAGACATCGATCCGGTACGGGTGCGTCTCGAGCTGAAGGAGGTCGACGAACAGCTCGACCAATTCAAGGGCGATCCCGATAGCGACGAGTACCTCAGGCTGGTGCAGCGCGAGGCCTGGGCTGCCGTGCAGCTGGAGCTCCACGGTGACCCGCCGCCGCCGCGCATGCGCAACACGTCGGGCCTGATCGCGCACCAGGACTACGCCAAGCAGGCGCACGCCGAAGGCCAAACCGAAGGCGAGGCGGCCGGACACCTCGAAGACGGCGGCCAGCACTGAGCGCCGGCCATGGCCGGCGCTGCCAGCCCGAAAAGCCTGCTCGAGCGATACGGGCTGCGCCCCAAATACAGCTTCGGTCAGAATTTTCTGGCCGATGAGCGCCTGGCTGGGCGCATCGCGGAGGCCTGCGGCGCGAGCGGCGGCTCCGTGGTGGAGCTGGGCGCGGGGCTCGGCGCGCTCACGCGCCCACTGCTAGCCGCTGGCGCAGCCTTCGTGCTGGCCGTGGAGCGCGATCGCGAGCTGGTGCCGGCCTTGACCGAGGAGCTGAGCGCGGAGGTGGCCGCGGGCAGGCTCGGCATTCTGGAAGCCGATGCCAAGAGCATCGACTTCACGAGCGTGCTCGAGGGGCGTCCCCGGCCGCACGTCGTCGCCGGCAATCTGCCCTACCAGATCACCGGACCGCTGCTGGAAAAGGCGGTGCACGCCGCACCCAGCATCGAGCGCGCGGTGTTCCTGGTGCAGCTCGAGGTCGGCGATCGGCTCGCGGCCAAGCCGGGCAGCGACGCCTACGGCGCGCTCAGCGTGTTCGCGCAGCGCGCCTTCCGCGTCGAACGGGCGTTCGTGGTGCGGCGCGGCGCATTTTATCCGCAGCCCAACGTCGACTCCGCGGTCGTGACGCTCGAGCCGCTCGGGGCAGGGCCCGAGAGCGACGCCTTCCGAGCGCTGGTGCGCGGCGCCTTTCAGCAGCGGCGCAAGCAGCTGAGGAACGCCTGGTCTGGCCTGTTCGCCGGACGCGGGCTGGATCTGAGCGCTGCTGCAGCGCGCGCCGGCATCGAGCTGACAGCGCGCGGCGAGAACCTTTCGGTGGCCGACTTCGAGCGCATGGCTCTGGAGCTCGCCCCGTGAGGCGACGCGCGCTGCTGCTCGCCTGCCTGCTTGGCAGCTGTCAGCGCGCGCCACGCGGCCTGGTCGAGAGCGCCGAGTTCGGCGTGTTCTTCGGCGGGCAGGTGCAGGAGCTCGCGCAGATCAAGAAGCAGCTCGACGCCAAGCGACAGCGCCACGGCTTTCGCGTCACGTTCGTCGGCCCGCTGCCGCGAGATGTCGCGGTAACCTGGGAGATCTCGCTGCCCGTCTCCGACAAGGGCGGGCCGCGGCCGGCGCTGGTGGGGCAGACCACCGCGCGCCAGGGTCAGCGCGTGCTCGACATGCCGCTGGCGTTTCGGCCGAGCGATCCGCTCGGCGCGTGGCACGCCAAGGTCAGCGTCGACGCGCAGCCGGTAATCGATCGCGACTTCGCGGTCGTCGCGCCCTAGGCTGCCACGCCGCAGCTCACCTCGCAGAAACTCCCGTGCCGGAACCAGGCCACCCTGGGAAGCACGCCTCGGGCTGCTTGCCGACTGCTCCCTCGTAGCGAGTACCTGCGAGAATTCACAGGGAGATCGGGAGATCGGGAGTCGTGCGAGGTTTTGTGGCGCAATCACGACGCGGCCCTTGCGTGCTCTGTTCATCGCGCCGTACAGGG
>DATDEV010000007.1:0-3091 GCA_036522995.1 Polyangiaceae bacterium | reverse complement strand
GCCGGTGCCGGGCTTCGAGCAGCTCGAGGACATCACCTACCATCGGGCGCGCGACGTGGGGGCGGTGCGGATCGCCTTCAATCGACCCGAAGTGCGCAACGCGTTTCGGCCCAAGACGGTGGACGAGCTGTATGGGGCGCTCGAGCACGCGCGCATGACGAGCGACGTGGGCGCGGTGATCTTGACCGGCAATGGTCCTTCGCCGAAGGACGGAGGCTGGGCGTTCTGCTCGGGCGGCGACCAGCGCATCCGCGGCAAGGACGGTTACAAGTACGAAGGCGGCGAAGGCGACCATAGCCCCGACCTGGCGCGCTTGGGACGCCTGCACATCCTGGAAGTGCAGCGGCTGATTCGCTTCACGCCCAAGGTCGTGATCGCAGCCGTGCCCGGCTGGGCAGTGGGCGGCGGTCACAGCCTCCACGTGGTGTGCGATCTGACCATTGCGAGCAAAGAGCACGCCGTCTTCAAACAAACCGATCCCGACGTAGCCAGCTTCGATAGCGGCTATGGCTCGGCGCTGCTGGCGCGCCAGGTGGGCCAAAAGCGCGCTCGCGAGATCTTCTTTTTGGGTCTGAACTACAGCGCGGACGAAGCGTTTCAGATGGGCATGGTCAACGCGGTGGTGCCGCACGCCGAGCTGGAGACCGCAGCTCTCGACTGGTGCCGGCTGATCCTGCAAAAGAGCCCGACCGCGATTCGCATGCTCAAGTACGGCTTCAACCTGCCGGACGAAGGTCTGGTCGGTCAGCAGCTGTTTGCCGGCGAAGCCACCCGCCTGGCCTACGGCAGCGAAGAAGCCGTAGAGGGTCGCGACGCCTTCCTCGAAAAGCGCCGCCCCGACTTCAAGAAATTCCCCTGGCACTACTGATACGTCACCGTATCGCTGGCTGCCATCCTCAGGATGAAATAGACTCGCGCGACCGTACTGGCGCTTCGTCGCATGTCGCATGTGCGCCATGAATTTCAGCGCACCAACGTGGCCTGGTTCCGCCACGGAAGTTTCTGCGAGGTGAGCTGCAGCTCGGCAGCCCCCAGGCGTCCGACAGCTACTTACGCATGGACGCGGGCACGGGCACGAACGCGGGCACGTCGCTTGATCCGGCGAAGCAGCATCACGCCAGCGCTGTTCCCCGGTGGGTCCACGGCGTTGGGGCCCGACTCTTTGCCAGTTTGTGCCAGCCGCAACCTGGGCCGCCGCCGAATGCCGTAGCTTTCGAGCTTCGCGGCCACTATCGATGGTGGCCTGAACTTTGCTGGGGGCAAACGGGTAGACGAGTGATGTGGTGGCGATCGTTACGCGACACGTACTTGACGGTGGACACCCGCAGCCTGGGCGTCTTCCGGATCGTGTTTGGCCTGGTGCTGCTGTCGGACCTGCTGCGGCGCTGGGTCGAGCTCAGTTACTGGTACGTCAATAGCGGGCTGCTCCCCAATCACACGCTGCTCTGGCGACCCCCGGCTGGGCACCAGTTCTCGCTGTTTTTTACGGTGTCGAGCCCCGGTGAGGCACACCTGGCGTTCGCGCTGTGCGCGCTGGTCTACGTGCTGCTGGTGCTGGGCTTTCGCACGCGCTGGGTGCAGCTGCTGGCGGTGCTGGTGCGGGTCAGCCTGAACAGCCGCCTGGCCGTGCTCGAAAACGGCGGCGACATGGTCATGGACCTGCTGTGCCTGTTCACCCTGCCGTTGCCCTTGGGCCAGCGCTTCTCGCTGGATGCGGTCGGGCAAGCGCTGCGGGCGGAGCGCGACGAAGCAGGGGCCAAGCCGCAGCCCTTGGTGTCGGTCGTGTCGCTGGCGGTGCTCGGTCTGATCCTGCAGTTCGCGGCGATCTACTTTTTCAACGCGTCGAGCAAGAACGGCGTCGGCTGGCGTGACGGCAGCGCCGTTCATTATGCCCTGCACCAGGACAAGCTCGTTACCTGGATCGGCGTGTGGATGCGTGAAAACCTGCCGGTGTGGGCGATTCGCGGGCTCACGCGCGCGACGCTCCTGACGGAGTGGGTGGGCTTCGCGGTCATCATCACGCCCTTCTTCGTGCGCCAGTCCAGGGCGCTCGCGGTCTGCTTGCTGCCCCCGCTGCACCTCGGCTTCTCGCTGGGGCTGAACCTGGGCGGCTTCACCCCGGCCATGCTCGCGTTCTATCCGCTGCTCTTGACCCACGAGCACTGGGCCTGGCTCACGCAGCGTTTCGGCGAACGGCTGCGCGCTGGCCGTGAACGGGTCGAGGGCGCCGCTCGGCGCGCGCTCAGTAGCATCGGCGCTCGCTTCAGCGCACCGCGCGAGCCGTCGGGAACCCGGCGCATCCTGGGCGAGGTGGGGGTGGTGCTGGTGCTGGTGGCGATCACCTTCGAAGCGCTGAACGACAACGCCGCCGTGCCAACCGCGCTACGCTTCCGGGCACCCGCCTGGACCAAGGCGGTGATCGAATACCCGCGCATCCTGCAAGGCTGGCGCATGTTTGCGCCCGAGCCGCCGCGCACCGACGCCATGATCTTCGTCGATGCCAGGACCGCGTCAGGTCGGCAGGTCGACCCCTACAACGAGGTTGCCAGCGACCAACACTACCCGTCCGGGCTGGTGGTGCCGCGGCACATGGGTCAGAGCCAGTTCTTCGTCATGTACTCCGACCGCATCGCCAACGTGGGCTACGCGGCGTATCGCCAAGCCTTCAGCGAGTGGCTGCTCGCCTATCCCGAGCGCACGGGGGAGCCGAGCGACTGCTTGCTGAAGTACGACGTGTACCTGGTGAGCGATCGGAGCCCGCAGCTCGGCAAGTCGACCGAACCGCCGACACCGCTCGATCGCCAGCGCTTCATGACCTATGCGGCCCCCTGGAACGGCCCCTGTCGGCCCCTGCACCCCGCTCAGCCGGGTAAGAAACCCAGCTCGGCCCACTGAGCGCGGGCGCCGGC
Organism: Polyangiaceae bacterium; assembly: GCA_036522995.1. Taxonomy (GTDB): domain Bacteria; phylum Myxococcota_A; class Polyangia; order Polyangiales; family Polyangiaceae; genus PMG-095. The sequence goes on along the minus strand of DATDEV010000007.1, from coordinate 182 downwards.
TACCTGACGACCCGGCGGGTGCGGCAGCCGAACTCGACGCTGAGCTCGGTGGTCGGGGTCACTTGGACCGTTTGGCAAGTGGCCGGGCAGAGCACGATCGACGTGGGAGCATCGACGTCGTCGTAGCGCCAAGCTGAATCAGCTTGGCAGTCCTGATCGTAGCCGAGCCGGCTGGTCGTGCC
>DATDEV010000006.1:0-20662 GCA_036522995.1 Polyangiaceae bacterium | reverse complement strand
GTTGTTCCATTTTCACGGCGCCCCGGCGGTGCTCGAATCGGCCTTCGATAAGTCAGGCATCGACGGCGTGCTGGTCATCTATAACTGGGGCATCGGCTCCGGCGCTTACGAGGACTACTTTGGCGCCTCGGCGGCCTTCAGTCAGCTGACTGCCAGCATCAGCGCTGGTGTCAGGGAGCTGTGCCCGGGTGCTGCCGAGCCGAAGCGCATCGGCCTGAGCGGCTGGAGCGCGGGCTACGGCGCCATCTGGCGTATTCTCGATCGTCAAGCAGACGCTGCCCGCATCGACTCGGTGCTGCTCTCCGACGGCCTACACGCCGGCTTCGTGGGCAACGTGCGCGAGCGTCAGGTGAACCCGGCCCAGATGGCTGCCTTCACGCTGTTCGCGGATCAGGCCGTTTCCGAGAAGCGCCTGTTCGCCATCACGCATTCGACGATCGCGACTCCTTACGCCAGCACCACCGAAACGTCGTCCTATCTGTTGGACGCCGAAGGGGTAGCGCGGATTCAAGTCAGCATGCCCGGGCCGCGTCCGGATATGGAGCTGACCTCCAGGGCGGATCGCGGCTCGTTTCACGTCCGAGGCTTCGCGGGGCAGGACAAGCAAGCGCACGCTAACCAGCTCTACGGTTTCGGGGAGCTGCTGCTTCCCTACCTGCGCGAACGCTGGCGCTGAGCCGCGGCTAAGGCCGGAGCGGCGCGACGTGCTCGCGGCGCTCGGCTCGCATCACTTGCAGCCCAGGAAGGGGCTGCACTTCTTTTTGGTCTTGGTCGTCGTCGCTGCCGGCTTGGCCGTCGTGGTCGCCGGCTTGGCCGTCGTGGTCGCCGGCTTGGCCGCAGTGGTCGCCGGCTTCGCAGTGGTCGCCGCCTTGGGCGCAGCAGCGGGCTTGGCCGTAATGGTCGCTGCCTTGGGCGCAGCAGCAGCGGCCTTGGGCTTGGGCGCAGCCGCAGCGGGCTCGGGCGCAGCCGCGGACGCAGCCGCGTCGGGCGGCGGCGCTGTTTCGGGGAGCGGCGACGGCTCGGCCGCGCCCGGGACGCTGGCTGCTGCCGAAGGCGCTACGGGGGCAGCAGCTGCTGCTGCGCTGGGCGGGGGCGCCACGCTGGCCTCCGGCGCCGGGCTTTCGCTGCCCTTGCGATAAGCGATGTAGCCGGCGGCCGCAAAACCGGCCAGCAAGAGCATGCCCGCGCCGATGACGAATGGGATGTTGCGGCTCGTCTTGGGAAGCTCGGGGAGGTTCTGGTCGCCGAAGCTGCCGCGGGCGACCGTGGTCGCTGCGGTCGGAGCTGCAGCGGCGCTGGACGCAGCGCTGGCGAAGGGTGACCTGGCGCTCAGCGGCGCCGTCCCCGAGAGCCCCAGTGACGCGGGCGAAGGCTCGGGCTGAAAAACCAAGGGCTGCGCGATGGCTGCCGCGATACCCGGAATGGTGCGCGGGCCGCCGCCACGCGCGCTGAGCTGCTCGGCGACGCCGGCGAGCTCGCGCGCCATTTCGCCGGCGCTGCGATAGCGCTCCTGAGGTGAAAGGGCCAGCGCGCGGGCGAACCACGGATCGAAGGCAGGGTCGAGCGCCACCCCAATCTCCTTGGCGCGTTCGCTGACCGGATTGAGCGATTGATTGAGCTCGCTCCAGTGCGCGTTGGGATCGAAGACTGGGTTTCTGAGTGAGCGAAAGGGCGTGCCGCGCGTCAGCGCGAAGAACGCGATCACCCCCAGCGCGAACAGGTCGGCGGCCGGCGTGGCCACCGCAGCGGCGTCTACCGCGTCCGGTGGCGTGTAGCCGGGCGGCCCGCCCCAGCCCATCGCCTCGGGAGCGCCGCGCCGGACGGCGCTCACCCCGAAATCGGTGATGCGCACCCACTCCGGGTTGTCGGGCGAGATGAACACGTTCTGGGGCTTGAGATCGCGATGCACGACGCGCCCGGCGTGCGCTGCATCCAGGGCTCGCGCGACCACGGCCAGCGCTGCGCTGAGCTCGGCGACGCCGAGCGGACCTTGCGCCAGCACGCGCCGATCGAGTGACGCCCAGGGCACGCGCTCGGCCGTGCTGAAGGCAACGCCGTTGTTGGCGTCGATGCCGAAGTCGTAGGCGCGTGCGATGCCTTCGACACCGAAGCTAGAGGCCTGTCGCGCCTGCGTTTGATACTCCGAGAGCGCCGCCGGGCGGGCCACCACGCTGGCGTCGAAGACCTTGAGCGCCACCGGCGCACCGCCGCGCAGGTCGGCAGCCGCGTAGACCGTGCTCAGGTCGCTCTCGCCCAGCACCTCGCCGAGCTGATAGCGCCCGGAAAGGAGCGTTCCCGCCGTGAGCTGGCGCGGCGCCATCAGCGCGCTCCGCCCGCGCTTGCCATCACGGCTTGTCTCGTAGCGTCTGAACCGATTGCATGATGCTCGGCGCCTCGGCCTCGGCGACGGTCTCGACGACGAAGCCCAGGCCGATGAGAGTGTGCTCGGGCGCGGGCCTGGCTACCAGTACCAACAGCGTGCCCTTGCCCTTGTCGGCCAGCACGAGCGCCTGACCCTGCTGAGCCTTGTCGACTTCCCAGAGATCGACCGTGCCGCTCGCGGCGGGCAGCGACTGCTGAGGCTTCTTCAACCGACGCTTCAGCTTTTCGACCTTGAGGCCCGTGATACCGTGCTGCGCGGCCATCGCCTCTATCGCGGGCGCGATGTCGGAAGGGTCGGGGCTCGGAGCCAGGATGATCATGGCCGTCCCGTCAGGATGAACGGTGATGCTCTCGCTCGTCCCGCGCGCGTAGTGCCAGCCCTGAGGAGGCGTGAACCACGCGCCGAGGTCGCCCACCGTGAGCTTGGTGTCGGCACCCGCCGAGCAGTTTTCGCTGAGCGCTTGGCACTTCGGCGGGGGCGGGGGCGGGGGCGGGGGCGGGGCACGCTTGGGGGCAGGTCGAGGTGCGGGTTGGGCGACCGGCGCAGGCTGGTCTCCGCTCCAGGCGGCAGGTGGTTTCGGGTAGTTACACGCGCCGAGGACCAGACCTAAGGAGAGCAAAGCTAAGCGGCCGAACACGACTTGGCACCAAAGCATAGGTCCCGCGGAACCGCAAAATCGCACACCAGCCAGCGCCGCGATCCGCCTCAGCGAGGGGGCTTGACGCTGGGCGCGTTGGGAATGGTGGGCGAGGTCCTCACGACGGGTACGCTCGCCGCGCCCGGCGCCTGGCCTGGTGCGCTGGCTGCGGTCGCTCCCGTGCTGCCAGGCGCCGCGCCCGTGACGCCGCTCGTTGCTGCGCCCACGCGCGAAGCGCTGCTCGTCAGGTCGGGGCTGGCCGGCGCCGTCGCCGCACCGCCGCGCAGGTTGGCGTCGCCAGGCACCGGTGTAGGTGAGAGGCGATCGCTGACGTCTCCGCCCGCCTCTTCGATCGGACCCGAAGGCTCGGCATCGGCCAGCATCTTCATGCGATCGGGGCGAGGCTTGTTGCGCGGCGCCTCACCGGGGCCGGCGTAGTCGACCCAGTAGGCAGCGGCGTCGCGCACGTCGAGGTGCACGAAAGAGGAGTTCGGATAGTAGCCGACGCCGCAGTTGCGGAAGCGACGTACGTAGTCACGCACCACCGTGTTGGGCACTCCCGGAACGCTGAAGTCGACGGCCTGACTGTGCTTGTGGCGTGAATCCTCGAAGTACGAGTGATCGCGCCAGCCGCTGACCACGCGCAGCGGGCGACCATCGAAATGCTCGCTCACCTCGGCCAGCAGCGCGATGAGGCGTGGATCGACGCGCGGTCTGCTCCCGGTCGCTCCGAACAACTTCGAGATCGATGCCACGGCGCCGGGAGCGACCTTGCCCCGCTTGTCGAAGACGTTGCCGCGATAGCGCGTGGTGTACGTCGACAGGTCGACGTAGCCCTTCCTGGTCGACTTGCTCGACTTGGTCGGCTTGTCGTCGTCGAGGCTCGAGAGCCCGCCGTCCGGCAGCGAGCCCGGAATGATCAGCGTCTGCCCCGGCTTGAGCTTGTCGTTCCGGCGGATGCGATTGGTCTCGCACAGCGCCTCGATGCTGACCTGGTAGCGACGCGCGATGGTCTCGAGCCGCTGGCCCGAATGGACCTTGTGGGTGACCGGACGCGGTGGCTGGCTGGTGCTCGCCAGAAGCGTGCTGCCTTTGGGCTCGTCTTTGCGCTCCGGCGGCCCGTACTGGCGCCGTGTCATGCTGCCGTCTTTGTCGTCGCGGCTCGGCACGAGCAGCTTCTGGCCGACCTTCAGCGCCTGCTCGCGCTCGATGCCGTTGGCGGTGCAGATCGCTTCGACGCTGACGCTGTAGCGCTTGGCGATCGAGCCGAGGCGCTGTCCGCTGGCGACCGTGTGGTAGCGGGGCGAGCTTGCCGCCGAAGCGACACCGACCCAGCTGAACAGCAGGAGAGACGCGAGGAGGGGCCGAAGCGCACGCACGACCCCGTGTTTAACCCGGGTCGGCTCGGCGTCCATAGTATTTAGCAACACTGAAATTACGCCTGATTTCGCGCGACTACGCGCGTCGGTTCAGGAGGCGGCCCACGATTGTCCGCAGCCTGCCCGGCAATATCCGCCCCGGGCGTACAAAACGCCGAAGGCCCGCGTTGGCGGGCCCCCATCCGGAGTGTCGATCGACAGTCGTCGATCGAGCCGTGCTCAGCGAGCGAAGTACTGGGTCGCGCGCTTCTGACCTTTGGTCTTCAGCTGCTTGTTGGAAATGAGCTTCTTGGCCGGCAGGTTCAGCTCCTTGGTCGAGGTGCCCATGCCGTCAGCGATCTGCTCGATGCGCTGACCCGGGTTGCCCTTCACGTAGTCGAGCAGCTTACCAGTCAGGCGCTCGATTTCGTCCGGCGGACGCTTGGCGCCTTTTTCACGGGCAGCAGCGCGCCCGCGTCCAGCGCGCGTGACCACGACGGCAGAGCGTCGGCCACCGCGGCCCGGGGAGGGACGAGCGCCAGCGAGCGCAACGCTCACGGTTTCCATCGCGGATTCGCGAATTAGCTCAGCGAGCTCGGCAGCGAATTGTTCGACGCGAGCGCGAATGCGATCATCAAGGGAGTTAGCCATGGCGACGCTGTAGTGCATGGCCAAAGCACGTGTCAATGGTCACGTGGCTCAGGTTCGATGTTTGAAATCGACACCTCACATTCGAGCCCACTCAGAGTTCATATTTGCAACGTTCGTCACACTCGTAGTCCACGTCACGATGATACGAGTGTGCAGTCAAGGACAATTCGCCACGCTTGTCTCAGCTTGGCTGCGTCCGCCGGGCTGCTGAGTCGCTTGGTAGGTTCTGACACGCGCAGTGGTGCATCGGACACGCACCAGCGCCCACATACGCCATGATCATTGGCTTTTTTCGCTGGCAAGGGAGTTGCTGATTGGGAACCAGCGGCGGCGTTCGATGTCAGATGGTCACGTCGGGAAGCGCTGCAGGCACGGAAACGTAAAAGGAGAAACTAGTCATGAGCTTTCGGAAACATGGCGTGATGGCGTTGGCGATGGGCTTTTGCACGGCTACCTCGGCGCTGGCGCCGCAGGCGAAGGCGTGTGGTGGGGAGTGGTACCCCGAGGCGATGGTGGACCCGCGCATTCAAGGGGTGGCCCAGGCGGAAAAGGCCCTCTCGAGCGGTAAGCACCTGGCTGCCGCTGCCAGCGTCATTCGCATGATGCCTCATATCAAGACGCTCAAGTCCAAGCCGGGCACGCTGGTGGCGCGCGCCGAGCGCGTGCTGGCAGTAGCGCTGTCGCGAGCCCACGGCGCCTTGCCGGTGGCCCGCGAGGTGCCGCGTGACGTGCTCGGAGCCTGGCAGGGGAGCCGAGATGGAGAAGCGACTGCGAACGTTGCGTGGTCGGTGGACGTGCTGCGCCGTCAAGCCAGCGGCAAGACCGAGGACGTAGCTCTCAAGACGGATTTGGCCGAGGCGCTGGCGCGCGTGCCCGAGCATCGCAGCGAAGCTCGCTCGCTGCTCGAGGACCTGGCCAAGCGCGACTTGATCGCATCACCGGAAGGCTACGCAGCGCTGGCGATGCTGCGCAGTCAGTCCGGCGACGCCGATGGGCAGAAGCTGGCGCTCAAGCGCTGTGAGGCCATGGCCAAGAGCCAGGACGCGTGCCTCATCCGCAGCTGATCGCGATCGCCGCCTCCGTCGGGCTCCTGCTGGGCTTTGGCTGCAAGTCGCCAGCGCCTGACCAGGCTCGACCGGAGAGGCCGGCACTGTCGTCGCGCGCTCTGGCCGCGGCGTCTGCACGGGTGGAGCCCGGGCCGGCGTCGCTGGCTTTCGAGCCCGGCGACGCGGCGCGGGGCAAGGCACTGGTGGCTGAGTACGAGTGCAACCGTTGTCACCAGGGCACCGGTCACGGGACACCCAAGCTCGATCAGGATTGCGTGGGCTGTCACGAGCAGATCGCTACCGGAAAGTTTGGCGCCAATCGGGCCAAGCTGCCCGAATGGCAGGCACACGTCGCTCCGTACCGCGATGTGCCGTCGCTCACGGCGCTGGGCGCGCGGGTCCGGCCGGCCTGGATCAGGGACTACCTGCTCCACCCCCACGACCTGCGCCCCAATCTCCTGCAAACGATGCCGCGTCTGAAGCTCACGCCCGACCAGGCTCGCGACATCGCCACGTTCCTCTCGTTGCCGCTCGAGGCCCCAGCCGGCAGCCCGCTACCGACTCCAGTGCTCGCGGTCAGCGCTGATCCGGCACACGTGGCGCGTGGCAAGCAGCTGATGACCGAGCGCGGCTGCATCGGCTGCCATCACATGACCGGCGCGGGCTTCAGTCCGCCTGTGCGGAGCGAGCCCGCTCCTCGCAGCTTGGGGCTCGCACCGGACCTGCGCTTCGCCCGAGAGCGGGCCGAGCCTGCCACGCTCGTCAACTGGCTGCTCGATCCGACGCGGCTCAAGCACGATGCCGCCATGCCCAACCTGGGGCTGCCTGCCGAGGACGCCCGCGACCTGGCCGCCTTCCTGAGCTTCGGCGCGCTCGAGCCGCCAGCCGCGCCGAAGGCGCCCAGCCGCCTGCCGCTGCTGGCGCGCCCCGTGCGCTTCGCCGAGGTCAACGCGAAGGTGTTCGCGGTGACTTGTCGGCATTGTCACACCAATCCCGATCTAGCCGGCGGCGATGGCGGGCCAGGTAACACGGGCGGCTTCGGCTTCGAGCCGCGCAAGATCGACTTCTCGAGCTATCAGGGCATCCAGTCCGGTGGCGTCGACGCTCAGGGCCAGCGCGTGAGCTTGTTCGAAAAGACGAGCGAAGGCCTGCCGCGCTTGGTGGCGGCGCTGGTGCAGCGAGCACGGGAAGAGGGCGGCGGCGCCTCCGAAGACCTGCGCGGCATGCCGCTCGGCCTGCCGGCGCTCTCGCCAGAAGACATTCAGCTCGTGGAATCGTGGGTGGACCAGGGGCGGCCACTGTAGATTCTCGCGGCAGAGCGAGAGTGAGCACGCTCTGGCCGAGACTGCGTGAGAGAGCGAGGCCTACTCACGCTGCCGCAGGCGGTGCGCAAGATGACGCGCGCGCCCTGCGAGCGCTTCGGGCTCTGCGAGCGGGGCTTGGTGGCCGAGGGCATGCGGGCCGATTTGGTCCTGTTCGACTCAATGCTGGTCGCGGACGTGGGCGACTACGACTTTCCCCAGCGCGCTCCGCGCGGCATCGAATGCGTGGTAGTCAATGGTACGCTGGCTTATGGAAGTGGCTCGATTTCCCGAGCGGGCAGCGTGCTCACCGCCTGACCTCGAACGGGCGTGACCGCCGGGCCGGCCAGCCTTGCCCTCACGGGGCCGGTCGATGACGACGCTCGGGCCGACTGACGCAGTAAATATGCGGCATCGCCGCGGGGTGATACGATTGCGGCGCTCACCACCACCTCCTCCTCATCATCACGGGGAGACGTCGACAGCAGTGCATGCCTGATCCCTTACCGCTCGCAGGACGATTCGCTTTCGCGGGGCTGCTACGAACCAGCCAGGGACCGCGTCGCTGGCTCGCTACGGAAAGCGATACCGGTCGACGCGTCATCGCGATTGCGACCGAGGCGGGCAGGCTGGCGACGCTGGAGGCTACCAAGGGCGTCAAGCATCGACACCTGGCTGGTGTGATCGACGTCGTTCGCGACGTGGACCCGCAGTCGCTGCCGGAAGGCGTGACGGTGCCCACCGCTGGTGGCGTCGCGGTGGCCGAGCACATACCCGGCACCACGCTGAAGAGCCAGCTCGAGGCCGGTGCCGTGAACGCCGCCAAGGCCGTTGCCTGGACGGTTCGGCTCGCCGAGTCGGTGCAGGCGCTGCACCAAGCAGGCGGAGCGCACGGCGCCATCTCGCTGCGCAGCGTCGTGGCAGAGCCCGAGGGTCGCAAGATCGCGCCGGTGCTCTCGCAGTTGCTCGCGCAACCGGTGGCTGCCTTCTGCCCTCCGGAGCGGCTGCGCGGCAGCGTCGAGACGTCTGCCGACGACGTGTGGGCGCTGCACGCGGTGCTCTACACCATGCTGACGCGCGAGGTTCCGTTCAAAGGCGCTGCTCGCGACCTGCTGCTCAAGGCGATGGTGGCGGGTCGGCCGAAATCGCTGTCGACCTTCGGCGTCGACGAGCCCGTGCTGGACGAGATCCTCATGCGCGGCCTGATCGGCGAAAAACGCTTGCGCGTGACCGACCTGCCGGAGCTGGTGCAAACGCTCGACGGCTGGGAGCGCGACCGCACGGTGATGCCGCCCAAGCGCAGCGCCGCGCAGCGCCCGGCGTCGCGCGGGCTAGCCGACATCGTCGGCGGCACCGCGCTCGGAGCGGCGCGCGACGATGGTGTCGTGCTCGACGACGATCTGCTGCCGGACGACGAGGGCACGGAGCTGCGTGAGGTGGCGCCACCGCTCGGGGCGTTGCCCGAGGCCGTCGCGGTGCCGCAGGCCGCCGCCGTTGCGGAGGCAGCGGGGCAGGTGCCCGGCACCGCCGCCGCAGCGGGCGCGGCAGTGCCGGGCAAGCCTCGCCGCGTCTCGATCAACCCGTTCGAGAAGAAGAAACACGTCTGGCCGCTGCTGCTGGTCGCAGCCTTGGTCGGAGGCGGCGGCGTGTACCTGGCCGTCGCGCCCGCGCCGACGCCCCCCAAGCCAGTCGCAGAGCCTGTGCGCACGCCGCCCCCGCCCACCGCGCCGACGACAGCCAAGTCCGTCAAAAAGCACCAGACCGCCGCCGAAGACCGCGACGTCTGCGTGGCTTCGTACTTCCCGCCGGATTCCTTCGCGCCCGCGCCGAACTTCGAGTTCGTCTGCAGTGACAAGGACTTTCGCGAGATCGCCTCCTCGCTCCACCAGCTGACCTTGCCCGCCGCTTTGCCTGGCGGCGTCGGCGGCAGCGCCGCGGCCGCTCCGGCTGATGCCGCCACCAAGGGCTCGGGGCTCGACTGGTACGAGCTGCCGGCGACAGCGATCATTCGCCGGCACTGCTGTAGTGCAGCCGCGCCGCTCACTCTGCCGGAGTCGGCGGGCTGGTGCGAGCAGCTGCAGTCGGCGGTCCGGCGCGTGGCCGATGACAGCTCCAAGGCCGTCGACCTGGCGCCGGCGGCGCGCTCCTTCGACAAGGCCGTCACTTGCTTGTTCGCCAACAAGATCGCAAGGCCCTATGCCTACGAAAAGCCGCCGACTGACCAGAATCGCTCGGCCTTCCAGCAGTTCTTGGGGCGGGCGGCGGTGAGCGACGCGCGTCGCTGAAGCCAAGACCCACCGAACGTGACGCAGCTGTCGCGGCAGACGCTTTTCGAGCAAACTAGCGCAGTGCCGCGACTGGTCGTGCTCGATGCCTACACCCTCGACCCAGGCGACAACCCGTGGACGCCGGTGATGGCTCACGGTGAGCTGGTCACCTACGATCGCAGCGAGCCGCACGAGGTTCTGGGGCGCGCGCAGGGCGCCCAGGTGCTGCTCACCAACAAGACCCGGCTCGATGGCGCGACGCTGCGGGCGCTGCCTCGGCTGCGCGGGGTCTGCGTGATGGCGACGGGGGTCAACGTGGTCGACTTGAGCGTCGCCAGCGAGCTGGGCCTACCGGTCTGCAACGTCCCCGCCTACAGCACTGCCAGCACCGCACAGCACACCATCGCGCTGCTGCTGGAGCTGACCAACCGCGTCGGTGTTCACGATCAGGTGGTGCATGCGGGCGACTGGGTGCGAGCGCCTGACTTCAGCTTCACGGTCGCCGCGCTCACCGAGTTGGACGGGCTCGCGCTGGGCGTGGTCGGGCTAGGCGCGATCGGCCGCCGCGTGGCCGAGATCGCGCGCGCGCTGGGCATGAAGGTGCTGGCGGCTGGGGACACGCGTCAGGCTGGCGATCCCGATTGGCTACTGCGTGTGCCGCTGGACGAGTTGTTTCGTCGCGCCGATGTCGTGACGCTACATTGCCCGCTGACGCCGGCGACTCAGGGCCTGATCAGCGCGACGCGCCTTGCGAGCATGCGTCCCAGCGCGCTGCTCATCAACGCCGGGCGCGGAGCGCTGGTCGTCGAGGCCGATTTGGCGCAGGCGCTCGAGCGCGGCGTGATCGCGGGCGCGGCGCTCGACGTGCTCGGTGAGGAGCCGCCGCGCGCCGACAATCCGTTGCTGCGCGCCAAAAACTGCATCATCACGCCGCACATCGCCTGGCTCAGCCTGGCGGCGCGCCGCCGCGCCATGGCCATCACGGCAGCGAACGTGCTCGGCATTCTGCAGGGAAATCCGCAGAATGTGGTGCGTGGCTGAGGTTACAGCGGCAGCCCGCAGTAGCCCGCTGCGTCGTTGCACGCGCTCGTGGCGACGCCCGCCAGCGTGACGCTGCTGCTGAAGCCGCTGGGCCCAGCACAATAGCAGTCGAAAAGGCCGTCTCCTCGCGACTTGCAATCGACTCTGTAGGTGCCGTCGATGCACATCGACGTGAGGCTGCAGGAATACTGATCGCCAAAGCTGCTGGCGCCGCAGCGGGGAGGAGGGGGAGGCGGAGGAGGAGGAGGAGGCTTGCCCATGGTCTTGCACTGCTGGAAGCGGCTCACTGCCGTGGCGCACTCGCCCACGCCCGTCGCTTCGGCCTCGCTACAGCTGAGGTTGGCATTCTGGAAATGCGGCATCAGACAGCGCAGCGCGTTCACACCCAAACTTTGACAGCTCGGACCGAAACCGTCGATTTCAGAGGCGCACAAGCTGAAGCAATCACGTCCCTCGAGCTCCTTGACGCAGGTGCGCTGGTAGCCGCTGCAGTAGTCGATGCAGGCGCTGGCCGTGGAGCTCGGCATGCCCGGTCCGGTGCCGCCAATCGCCGGCATGCCCGCGGTGCCGAAGCTGCCGCCCGCAGGACCTGTGCCTCCGACGGCAGACGCTCCGCCGCTGGCAGGGCGACCGCCCGTGGTGGTGACGCCGGTGCCTCCCGTTGACGGCACGTTCACACCAGGCTTGCCGCCGGTACCGGGCTTGCCACCGGTACCGGGGACGATGACATCGTCGTCATCATCATCGGCAACGACGTCGTCCGAATAGACATCCGGATCGAGCGTCGACGTACGGCCGCCGCAACCCACCGCGCAGAGCAGAGTAAGCCCCACAGCAGACCCCAGACTCAAGCCCGAGCACACACCCATCACACGCCTACCACCGATAACCGACATACACGGAGTATAGCGGCGGATCCTCACCTGCAGCAAACCAGCGGCCTGTCGGTTTCACAGCTCTGCTGGTTTTTCACCCGCCAGACGTGAGAATAGCAGCGCGGGGTGCAGCTTTGGACCACGACGCCGCAGCTTTCGGGGAAGTCGTAGCTGGTATTGCACTCGGGGGGCGGCGCCTGCGCGGTCTCGGTCTGCTCGGCCTGGCAGCAGCTGTCGGGATCGCACGCCCGGCAGCTGCACTGCTTGGTGTCGATGCTGGCGCCTGGTTTGGGCGGTGGGTGAAAAAAACCGCTCCACGGCTGCGGTTGGGGCTGCGGCTCGGCCCCGCACGCCACGATTGCCAGGCTGAGTGGCGCGCTCGCGACGGCGAAGGCCAGCGCCCGCACCGAGCGGGTCAGCGGGGACCGGGACGCGCGCGCGATGCTCCGCACTGGTGCCGATGATACCCGGCTGCTGGCGCCGGCGGTGGGTGCGGTTTGCCAGTTAGCGCCAGCGCCGCCGTAGCCCGAGCAGGGGTCGTTCCACGGCGACGTGCGCGCCCCAGGCGAGCAGGAGAGTCAGCGGCAGACCCGCGGCGAAAATCAGCCAGGCCTCTTCGTGCCAGCTGGGCATGGCGCGGCGTACCAGTCCGAGCGCGGTCACGTGCAGCAGGTAGGCGGCATAGCTCAGGGCGCCCACCCAGCGTAGCGCTGGGCGGTCCAGCAGCCAGGTCAGGCCATGGTCGGGCCGGATCACGACCGCCCCCACCAGCGACGCCAAACAGGCCGACAGCATCCAGTACGGTGTGACCGGTAAGCTGAGCAGCAATAGGTTGGCGAGCAGGAGCGATGGCGCCGCAGCTCGCGAACCGAGCCCGCGTCGCGCCAGCTCGAAGCCTCGCGCGGAGTCGAGCAAAAGCGCCAGCAGCGAGCCGAGCCCGATGGGGGAAGCGAAGCTGGTCACGATGCGCAGCCTGAGTGAGCCCTCTGGCAAGATGCCGGCAAGCGCGCCCTGCTCGGCGAGCAGATCGATGCCGAGCGCGCAGGCCATGGCCAGCGCTGGCAGCGCGCGCTGGGGCGCGAGCGCAACCAGCAGCGGCCAGAAGCAGTAAAACTGCTCCTCGACGCACAGCGACCAGGAAAACGCGAACATGACGTCGTGCGGCGCAGCGTAGTCGACCAGCCAATTGGCGGTGTAGGTCGCGTGGTAGGGCAGGCTGCGCCAGAAGTGCTGCACCATGGCCGAAGTGCTCGGCATGCTCAGCGCGTGGGCGACGTAGCCGAGGAGCACCAGGTAGTAGAGCGGAAAGATCCGCAGCGACCGCCGCGCGTAAAAGGCGCCGAGTCGCACGCTGCCGCGCGCGCGCTTCTCGCGCAACAGCAGCGTCGTGATCAAGAAGCCGCTGAGCGCGAAAAACAGGTCCACGCCCACCGCGCCCTTGCCTGCGATGCCACCGAGCGGTCGCGGCGTCGCGTGGTGCCAGATGACGGGCAGGATGGCGACGCAGCGCAGCCCGTCCAGCGCTGGCCAGTGCGAGGTGTGAAGGTAGCGCTCGCGCTCGGGGCTACTGGCTGCTTGAGTCTGGCCCGGCACGGATGGACGCTTTGCTCCAGCTTCGAGTATAGACGCAAGCCCATGCGCGACGAGCACCGGCCACTGCGTCGAGCGGCGCTTGCCCTCTTGCTGTTTTCGGCTTGCCGAGGAGAGCCTGCGCCCTCACTCGCCCCTTCTGTCACGTCGAGCGCGGCGCCGGCTCCGCCCGGGAAGGCGCCGGCCCCGGTCGCCTCGGCTCAGACTGCCGCGCCGAGCGCGGCCTCGGCGAGCGCAGGCGCGGCCGGCTCGCCCGCTGTCGCCGCTGGCGTTGACGTCGCAGCCGTCAGCGTGAACGACGACCCCCCGCTGCTCGGTGCCGACGGCGCCGCACTGCCTCAGACCGAGGAGCGCCCTTCGAGCACCAGCCCCCGCTTCGAGCGGCGCATGAGGCAGCTGGCCGACGCCATCCGAACGGGCGACGCCGAAAAGGCGCGTGCCACCTTCTTTCCCCTGGTCGCCTACGCGCAGGTCAAGGACGTACAAAAGCCGGAACGCGACTATCGCTACCGTCTGATGGCGCACTTCGAGCGCGACGTGCGCGAGTACCATCGGGCCCTCGGTAAGGACGCCGAGCAGGCGGTGTTCCTGGGGGCGACCGTGCCGGAGCAGCAGGCGCAGTGGATGAAGCCAGGCAAAGAAGGCAATCGCCTTGGCTACTTCCGCGTGCTGCGTTCTCGGCTCCGCTTTCGACTGCCGACCGGCGTCGAGCGAGCCCTGGAGCTGACGAGTATGATCAGCTGGCGGGGTGAATGGTACGTGGTTCACCTTCACGGTTTCGAATAGCCGCGTCGCCTACCGCCGCGACCATTGCTCTCTGTCTCACCTGTCTCAGGCGCGGTGCCAGGGCAGGCTGGGAGCGGGCTGGAAGCGGTCGTGTCAGCAGACGTGGAATCGCGGGCAATGCAGGTGTGAAAGGTGTGGCGCTCCGGCCAAACAGCCGAGCTATTTCGGCGGGCGTCCCAGCGCGCGTGGGGCGCGCGCGCCACTCACCAAATCCTGTTGCAGTTGGTGACGGGCGGTGCCAATGATTGATGAGAGCCGCACCCGAGGGGGCGTTTCGGTCCGGCACGGCAACACAAGATCATGGCCAGCGAGGCAACTATCCAAACCATCTCCAAGGCGTTAGGAGAGGCTGACGCGGGTCCTCTCGCTCAGATCCAAGCCGTCGTCGACGCGCTCGGAGACGAGACCTGCCTCTCGCTGCTCACCGAGACCGATCGGATCGAGAAGGCTGGCGGCATGGAGCGTGGCGACGGCAAGGGCCGTCGCTCGCCTGGCGGTGTCTTCTTTTACCTCGCGAGGCAAAAGCTCCCCAAGGAGCAGCGTGCCGCCATCTTCAACGATCGCATGCCGCGTGAGCCGAAGCCGCCGGGCTGGGAACCGGAGCAAAAGCGCTCCAAGGACTCCGAGCGCAGCTTCCCGCGACGCCGCGTGTTCGAGGTGAACCCTGGGCCGTCGAAATTCGGTAGCCCTCCGAGCAGCAGCGGTGGCGGCGGGCGCAGCTTCGGCAATGGCCCAGGCAGCAGCCGCAGCAATTGGACTCCGCCCGTGGCTCCACCCGGCACGCACGTTCCGCCGCAACTGCCCAGCGCCATCGCGCGCGGCAAGGCGAAACTCGGGGTCTTGGATGCGCTGGGCTCCCTGCACCCCGACGATCAGTACCTGGTGCTGCTCGAGCTGCTCGGCGACTTGCACGCCGTTTACGGCGCCAGCGCCGACACCGCCGCGCCCGATTCGAAGTCCGCACCCGACTCGAAGTCGGTGCCCGAGTCGAAATCGACTCCCACGACCGTTGCGGCTGCTCCCGTCGCCAGTGTCGCCGCCCGCGGCGGAGCCCGCGCCGTCGAGCGCGAAGCGACCTCGTCCGACCCGCCGCCGGCCCCGAAGCGCAAGGCGCCCGCCCGAAAAGCTGCAAAAAGCGGCTGACGCTGCCGCCGGGCCGTTCTCGGTCCGGTCGATTGGGTGACGATGTAGGGAAGAGGTTGCCTGCCGGATCCAGTCTGGGGGTAAACTACCGCCCTTGGCGACAGCCCGACAAAGCGCGGTCGACTCCGAGCGAGGTCTGCCATGAGTAGCGACCGCGACAAGCCGAGTCGCGGCGGAGAATCCGTCGCGCGCCCCACGGCTCGCGACGTCCCGTTCGCACGTGGCCCGGACAGCGAAGCCGAGTCGGCACCTCGCGGTCAGCGCCCGGCAGACCTGCCACGCGACCCGACGTACGAAGCCGAGCTGGCGCTAGTCGATCTGGCCGTCCTGCGTGAACCGCAAAAGCACGAGGACCCCTCGACCCGGCAACAGGGCAGGCGCGGTCAGCTCCCGGCGCCCTCGTTACCAGAGAGCGTTACTCCGGAGTCGCCGGGCACGCGCGCACGCCAGGCGTCGCTCAGCGGTAGTCCCGAGACGCCCATATTCGCCGGTCGCGCTGTCGGTAGCGGCACGCTGCTGTCGGTGGGCGCCGTGGATCCGCGTGGGAAGACCGAGAAGAACCTGGAAACGCCGCGCATGTTCTTCAGCCAGGCAGACGCGGGCTCCGAGGTCTACTTCAGGCCCGGTAAGATTCCGGCCGTCACGGTGAATCAGCCAGTCGACAGCGAGACGGTCAAGCTGTCGGACTCGGTCGATCCGCGTCGCGCCAAGACCATTCCCCGCCTGGATCGCGGGCAGCTGTCGCAGCTGGTAGGCGGCGACCCGGAGTCGCGGGGCCACGATTCCGACCATGCCGTGGCGGTCTCGCCTCGCAGCATTCCCGATCTCGTCGTGCCGCAGGATTCGGCGGGCTGGCAGCACGATCGCTACGCCGACGAGCCGGACTCGATCCCCAGCGATCACGACGGGCAGATTCACGCCTCGCTCAGTCAGTTTCGCGAGCACAGCGCGCCGAGCTTCAGCTTGGACGGCGCTCCGACGCGCCCCGAACCACTGGCGGCCCGGCGCGCTTCGGAGCCACCCGACGAGCCCGACGTTCTAGCGCCGGATCCGAACATCGTTCCGACGCAACGCGACCTGCCGGCACACCGCATTCAGGCCAGCACGCCGCCGCCTGCTTCGGCGAGCCCGCGGGTCACGCAGCGGCAAGCGCGTGGCTCGGTGAGCAGCGCGGCCCCGCCGGCCAGCGAGGGGCCTACTCCGACCACGGCGTCGATCGCAGCAGCAGCGCCAGAGCCGCGCCCGGTTTGGCACTACTACGCGGCCTTCTTCGCCGCGTTGGTGGTCGCGTTGGTGCTCGGCATGTGGTGGACACGTCATCAGCGCGCCGAGCAGCCTGCGATGCTGCGCGAGACACAACCCGCACCATCGCTGCGCGACGACACTCGGGCCGTGCCGCCTGCGGCGCCCCCGCAGAGCACGCCGCCCCTCCCGGCTCGTGGGGAGCCAGCCGTGGAGACGGCTCAACCTCGGCCAGGCGCCACCGCGCGGCGCGCGTGGCCACCCGAGCCCAGGTCGGCCACGCTGCGCCCTGCTGCGCCGGCGCCGGTCACCGCGGCGCCCACCACACCCGCTCCGCGTGCCTCGAATTCCGCCAAACCTGCTCGCGAAACCATCTTCTGATCGCCATGTTCCGTATCCGTCTTGCCTCGCTCACGCTCGCATCCCGGCTCGCGCTCGGGGGCCTTGTGCTCCTGGTGCCGAGTGGCGCGTTCGCGCAAACGCTAGCCGCCGATACGGCGCGGGCCACCGAGCTGTTCAAGAACGGCAAGGCTGCTTTCGCGAAAGGCGACCTGCCCGAGGCGGAACGCTTGTTCGGTCAGGCGTTAGCGCTGCGCAAGAGCTCCGACATCGCCGCCAACCTCGCCCAGGCCGAGCTCGAGCAGCAAAAATTCCGTAGCGCGGCTGCTCACTTTTCCTGGGCGCTCGCCAACTTGCTGCCGAGCGCCTCCGACGCCCAGCGCAAGGCAGTCGAGCAGGGGCTCGCCAAGGCGCGCGGCGAGGTGGGCGTGCTGCGCCTCGAAATCAAGCCGGACGGGGCGGACGTGCTGGTCGCCGATCAAGCGCTCGGCCGCTCACCGATCGATGGCGTGGTGTTCGTCGATCCGGGTGAAGTGATCGTGTCTGTCAAGCACGAGGGCTATGTGGCTCTCGACAAGCGCGTGCTGGTGACCAAGGGCACCGAGCAACCCGTCCAGATCGAGCTGCCGGCCAAGGAACCCCCTGCGACGGCTGGGGCTGCAGCCGTGGTCGCCGCCGGCGACGGCACCAAAAACGAGCCAACGGGAGAGACCGCGGATCGCGCGGAGCACAAGAGCCTGGTGCCGGCGTTCATCGCCACGGGCGTAGCGGTTGCGGGTGGCGGGGTCGGTTTGGCATTCATGCTGAGCGCGAGCTCCAAGGAGCAGGAGGCGGACGACTTGGCCAAGGGGCTTGGCTCGAGCGCGTGCGTCGATGGCGGCGATACCGTCGAGGTGGCAGCCCAGTGCCAGGAGCTCAAGAGCAAACGCGACAGCGTGACGACTTCCCGGAACGTCGCCATCGGCGCGTTCGTGGTGGGCGGCGTGGCGGCTCTGGTCGCCGGCTACTTCTACTGGGATGCGCTTTCCCCTCGCGACGCCAAGAGCGCACGCCAGAAGTCGCCGCTGCGGGCGCTAAGGCCGTCGTTCGACATCGCTGGCAGTCCAGGTCGCGGCTCCTTCGAGCTCGGCCTGTCGGGCGATTTCTGAGCTGTCTCGTGGCGCGCGCGGTCGGCCGATGAGCGCGGTTTCGGTGGCCTCATCCCCCTAGACGGTGCTATCCCCGAGCTCCGTGAGCTCCAGGTCATTGCCCCAGCATTGCCCCAAGAACCTCAAGGCCCCTTGGCGGAACAGGCATACGCAGGAGACTTAAAATCTCCGGCCCGTAAGGGCGTCCCGGTTCGAATCCGGGAGGGGCTACTCCATCGCGATTGTGAAGCGACCCTCGGCGTCGGCGCCCGCCTGGCCGTGGGTTCGTCGCCGTAGTAAAGGCTCTCGGCTCGGCGCCCCCCCCAGCACATGCTCGAACAGAAACCCACGCTCTACGCCATCGATTTCGGCACCAGCAACTCGCTCCTGTGCGGCGTGACGCCGCACGCTGTGGACGCCCCGCTCGCCCTCGATCCACAAGCCAGCGACGCCTCGGTGTTTCGCAGCATCCTGTTCTTCTCCGAGTCTGGCCACTGGCACTTCGGGGCACAGGCGCTCAGTGAGTACATCGCCGACGGTATGCGCGGACGCTTCATGCGTTCGCTCAAGCGTTTCTTGCCGATGCCCAGCTTCGAGGAGACGCGCATCGGCTCGCGCTCGGTGAAGCTCGAGGAGCTGATCGGCGTGTTCCTGCGCGAGATGCGTCAGCGCGCCAATGCCCACTACGGCGTGGATGTGCGGCGCGCGCTGCTGGGCAGGCCGGCGCGCTTCTCGGAGGACGATGAACGGGATGCGCTGGCCGAACAGCGCCTGCGCGAGGCGGCGGAGTTTGCCGGCTTCGAGGAGGTGCACTTTTGCCCGGAGCCGATCGCGGCTGCCCACGATTTTCAGAGCCGCTTGACCGAGCCGAAGCTGGTGCTGGTAGCCGATTTCGGCGGCGGCACGTCCGACTTCACGGTCGCGCGCCTCGCGCCGGGCGACAGCCAGGTCGACGTGCTCGCCGTCGGCGGAGTGTCGATCGCCGGTGATGCGTTCGACGGCGCCATCATGCGCCACAAGGTGTCGCGACATTTCGGCGCCGACGTGAAGTACAAGGTGCCCTTCGGCTCCAACGTGCTGAGCATGCCGCGGCCTCTGATGGAGTCACTGTGCTCGCCGGCCGAGACGTGCCTGCTGGCGCAGCGCGACATCATGGCCTTCTTGCGCGATATCAAGAGTGGCTCGCTGGGTCCGGATGACAAGCAGCACATCGATCAGTTGCTGTGCCTGGTGGAAGACTCGCTGGGCTTTCAGCTCTTCGAGTCGATCGAGCACGCCAAGCGCGAGCTGTCCGATCGCGACGCCGCCCGCATGCTCTTCGACTACCCGGGCATCGACATCGACGAAAGCATCGCGCGTGCCGAGTTCGAGGGCTTCTCGCAGCCACAGGTCGACGCGATTTTGGCCTCGCTGGACGCGACGCTGGCGGCGAGCGGCTCGGGGGCCGCCGGCATCGATCTGGTCTGCTGCACCGGCGGCACGGCGCGCGTGGCGGCGCTGGCGCAGGGCATCCAGAGCCGATTTGGGGCAGAAAAGCTGGTACGGCTGCGCAGCCTACACTCGGTGATCCAAGGTCTCGGCAAGCGCGGGCAAGCGCTCGCCTGACGCGCGACGCGGCGCGCTGCATTCGGCTAGCATCCGAGCTCCATGGCCGGATCTCCCGCCGACGCCATCAGTCAGGCCGTCGAGCGTACTAAGCAGCTGCTCTTCCCGTTCAAGGCCGAGAAATGGTTCGCCCTCGGCTTCACGGTTTTTCTGGCGAAGTGCAGTGAGGGCGGCGGGGGCTCCTTCCAGGTGCCGAGTCTGCCGAGCGGTGGCAGCTCCGGCACCGGCTCGAGCGGCGGCCTGCCCACCGACCTGCGAGTCATGCTCGACGACGCGCTCCGCGCCTTGCGTGACGACCTGGCGCTGTACGTGCTGCTCGGGGTCGGAGGAGCGCTGCTGCTGTTCGGCAGCTGGCTTTTCGTGGCCTGGTTCTCCAGCCGGGCCAAGCTGATGTTCGTGGAGTCGGTGATCTGGGACCGCGTCGACGTGGGAGCGCAGTGGTCGCGCGCCGCCGAGCTCGGCATGAGCCTGTTCAAATGCCGCGTGGCGCTCGCCGGCAGCATGTGGCTGCTTTCGTTGGGCAGCATCGCGGCCGCGTTCGTCGTGGGCCTGCCTGATTTCCAGGCGGGACAGCTGCTCGGCACCCGGGCCCTGATCGCGTACTCGCTGCTGGGCGGCGTGCTGCTCTTCCTGTGGCTGCCGTTCGGCATCGCCCTGGCGCTGCTGGACGACTTCGTGGTCCCGCTGATGGTGGTGCGCAACGTGCGCGTGGGGCCGGCCTGGAGCATGTTCCGCGCCGAAGTGGCGAGCGGCAACCTGGGCGGGCTGGCGCTGTTCTATCTGCTGCGCGTGGTGCTCGGCCTGGCCATCGGTATCCTTGCGGGCCTACTGACCTGCCTCACTTGCTGCCTCGCAGCCGTCCCCTACCTCGGCACCGTGCTGCTGCTGCCAGTCTGGGTGTTCTCACGAGCGTTTCCGCTTCACTACCTAGAGCAGCTGGGCGTGCGGATCTTTCCCGCTCCCGAACCGTCGTGGGCCATGTACGATCAGTGGCGATTTCCACGCTGAGCAAAGGTTGGCTGTCAGTCGTTGAGGGGGTTCGACCGCCCCGGGCCTTACTCGATGCGGAGCAGGCCGCGCTTTTTGTCACCGTCGCTGGTGTCGACGGCCTTGAACAGGCGCTCGGACGAGACCAGCCACGGCTTGAACTTCTCGTTGACGTCGAGCACGAACACCAGATCTTCGGGCTCGAGGTAACCGGCGATCGGGGAGTGGTGGCCGACGCCTTGGGCGAAGAGCGGGGCCCGCTGAAAGTTGACGATGTAGCGACG
>DATDEV010000005.1:0-6203 GCA_036522995.1 Polyangiaceae bacterium | reverse complement strand
GCGCTGGCACCCGCCCTGAAGGAGTCCTTGGCGCGCTCCAGATCCGGCGCTTGCGCGAACGCCGACCCGCTCAGCAGAAGCGAGACCAGCAAGGCCCAGCTCCCTCTCATTCGAAGCGCGCCTTCCAGAACCACAGGCCGCGCGCGTCGCTGACCGCCAGATCTTCCAGGCCGTCGCTATCCAGATCGGCTACCGCCACCGCCCGCCCGTACTCGAGCTCAGCGATGCGCCGAGGGGCCTCGAACAGCCCATCCCCATCCCCTTCGCTGAGCCACAGCCCGTTGTCGGTGACGAACACCAAGCGCGGCCGTGGCCCCGGCAGCATGGCGAAGCTGTGCACCGCGCCATCGCCCGCATCGAACGAGGTGGAGTTATCCGAGTCGAAGCGACCCGCACGATCGTTCCACAGCACCCGCAATTCACCCGCTCCCTCGCGATCACCGAGCCCGACGAGCACGTCCAGGTACCCGTCGTCGTCCAGATCGCGCACGGCAAGGGCGGGTGAAACGCAGGGCAAGTCGAGAACCAGCGTGGACGCGTCACTGATGCGGGCCGGCGACGCTTCGACGTCGACATCGAACACGAACAGCCCACAGCGCTTTCCGGAGTCGGCGGGCATCAGCCACAGCGCCTCGTCCCGGTCGTCTCCATCCCGGTCGTCTCCATCCCGGTCGTCTTCATCCCGGTCGTCTTGATCCAGGTTGGCGCTGGCGCTGGCGAGCGTTACCTGGATGCCGGGTGGAACGCCTTGGCCCGGGCTGAGCTGCGCCGGCAGCTCGCCTTCGAGCTGAATCGGCGCGTCGTCGCCACGGTCGATGCCGCGCACCAGCCAGAAGCTCGCCTCGACGCCGTCCGCGAAGAACGGCGTGCCCAGGGCGACCACGTCGCGTGTGTCCTTGGCGCTGAACGCGCCCATCGCGACCTCCACCGCGGCGTAGCTGCTGAGACCACCATCCTGGGCGAAGCGCACCAGCTCGAAGGGCGCAAAGGGCAGCCGATCGGTGCTGCCGCTGAGCAGCGTCAACAAGCCACGGCGCTTGCCGCCGACCACCTGGCTCGACGCGACCATGAGATTGCCGATGCCGCTGTCATGAAACGGGCTCAGCTGTTCGACGTTGGCGACCTGCGCTACCTGAACCGCTGGTTGGGGTGGTCCCCCGAGCTGACCGAAGGCGATCCGGAGCGCGTCGAGCTCGGGCCGTGCGGCGTTGTGCTCGATGAACGCCAGATCGGTGATCAGGTCGCCGTCGAAGTCGTCGATCGCCAGAAACGGCACGCTGCCCCGGGCCTCGACCTGCGACGGAACCAGAAATCGTGTACCCGTGCCGTTCAGGTACGTGACGCCGGGGCCGGCGGCGCTTGCAGCGACCACGTCCGGGTGGCCGTCGCCGTTGAAATCGGCGATGCGCGCGCTCGTCCAGGGCGCGTTGGCGTTGTCGTTGATGTACGCGTCCTCGAGGACGGGGTCGCCCGACAAGGCTTCCCTGCGCTGCCTGATGAGCGCCAGCGGAAAAACGAAGTCCACCAAGCCTTCGCTGGTGACGTCGCCGACGGCCAGCGGCATGATCGCAAGCTCGGGAGGGAGCTGCGGCGCGATAGCGCGCAGATCGAACAGGCTTGCTACCGGCTCGACCTGGGTTCCATCTCCGAGCGCGAGGTAAGGTCGACCGGAGGCGCCGATCAGCACGTCGAGCTGTCCGTCGCCGTTCACGTCAGCGACGAGCGGTGGCGCGTCCACGCGCGCTCCATCCGGAAGCTCGATGCGGTGCTCGATGGGGCTGATACGCCAGCTCGGCTCGAGGTCATCGGCCAGGCACACGTCGTAGAAACGCACGTCAGCATCGCCACGAAAGGCCAGCAGCTCCTCTCGACAAGGCGACAAGGCGCCGCGGATCAGGTCGGCCGAGATCGGCTCCCCCGCCAGCTCGTCGAGCGCCTTGGCAAGCGGGACCGCCAGTTTGAGGCGGGTCCTGAAGTCGGGCAGAAACAGCCCGTGCTCCTCGCCCACCGTGGTCAGTACGGGCAGCGCCACGCCACCGGACACGTGCGCATCGCTGACCCCAACCGTGCGGATCGGGCCGTCGTCGAGCCGGTACGTGCTGAAGGTGCTGGGGATCCAGGAACGATCGTGCCGTCCGCGCAGCACCCCGATACTGAAATTTGCGAACAGCAGATCGTCGCTTTCGTCGTCGTCCAGGCGCACCAGCTTGGGCCGCGTCGTCTGCTTCGGAAAAACGACTGTCTGGCTCAGCGCTCCTCCTGCCAAGTAGTGCAAGCGAAAGCGCGCTTGCTGGTAGGTGTTGACGCGCTCGCCGCTCAGCAGGTCCGCTTGGCCGTCACCGTCGAAATCGGCGGTCGCGAGCCAGTCCACGTCGCCGACCTCGAAGGGCCCTTCCTGTCGATAGGCGCCAGACGCCTCGCGACACACGCCTTGTTGATCGCAGCCCCAGCCCTCCTGACACTCGGGGAGCGAGCCGTCGCCCCGGGGCCGGCAGTCCCAATGACACTCGGCTTCCGCGCCGGGCGGCCGACACGACAGGCCATGAGCGCTGAAGCCGTCGCAGTCCTCGCCCGACTCGACCACCTTGTTGCCGCAGCGGTCGCGCTGGATGTCGGGCAGGTTTTTGCACGCACCCAGCACAGCCATGAGCGCGACCAGCAGCGCGCGACGCCTCATCGAAACGGATTCTCCAGGTCCCCTGGGATCGCAGCCGCGCTCGCAGGAGCCGGCTTGGCTCGCTTCGCGTCGCCGTGGCGGCGCGGCGACGTGGGCGGCGCGGAGGCAGCAGCCGACGGCGCGCCCGAAGCAGCAGCCGACGGCGCGCTCGAAGCAGCAACCGACGACGGCGACGCCGACGGGCTGGCGACGGCGGGAACGCTCACCGCGTCGACCGCGGCCGCGGGACTCGGAGCCGTCGTTGCGCTCGGCGCAGCGACCTCCGCGGCGGGCGCTGCCCCGGGCGCGGGGCGCAGCACGACGACCCCGAGCACCACTCCCAAAACCAGCAGCGCCACGCCAAACGGCCAGAGCGGGCGGCCGCTGGCCGACGAGCGCCCGTCCGAGGCCATGGACCCGGTCGTGCTGGCTTCGTCCAGCCAGGTATCGGGCCCTTCGGGCGGCTCCGAGGTCAGGGGTTGCTCCGGCTTCGGCAAGTGCAGCGGCACGGTGGCAAGCGCGATGCCAGCCTCCTGCGCCGCGCTGGCCAATGCCCGGAGCGCCGCGCCGGCGGCGGCCGGGCGCTTCTCGGGATCCTTTTCGAGCATGCTCAGGATGGGTGCGTCCAAGAGCGGTGACAGCTGGGGGGCCGCTTCGCTGGGCTTAACTGGCACCTGAATGATGTGCGCCATGAGCACTGCCACCGTGGTGTCACCGGTGAAGGGCAGCTGGCCCACCAGCAGCTCGTAAGCCAGCACGCCCAAGGCATACACGTCGGAGCGCTGGTCGACGCGTTCGCCGCGCGCTTGCTCCGGCGACATGTACAGGGGCGTACCTATCGGTGTTCCGCTCACCGTATGCACGGGTGAGTCCCCGAGCAGCTTGGCCATACCGAAGTCCAGCAGCTTCGGCACGGTCTCGCCGCTGGCGTCCCACGCCAAGAAGATGTTCTGGGGCTTGAGGTCGCGGTGCACGATGCCGGCGGCATGAGCGAGATCGAGCGCCTCTGCGATGGGCATCAGCAGCTGCAGCGTGGTCGGCACATCCATGCGCCCGTGCAGCTTCAGCCAGCGATCGAGCGGCACTCCGTCGAGCAGATCCATCACGTAGAAGTGACGACCGTCCTGGAGCTGGCCGAACGAGAACACGTCGACGATGTGCCGGTTACGGATCTGGTTGACCGCCTGAGCTTCGGAGATGAACCTGAGCGCGGCGTCCGAGTCCCTGGCCGCCACGCGGTGCAGCACCTTGACCGCTGCGCGGCGCTTGAGCAGAGGGTGCTCGGCCTCGTACACCGCGCCAAACCCGCCCTCCCCCAGCTTGCGTAGCAAGCGGTACTCACCCGCCATGCGTCCGCTGCTCTCGCCGGGGCGCCGGGAGGGAGTTTTCTGAGAACCTGCCATCGTGGTCGCGGGCGACGATAACACTTCGAATACGCGGCTAAGCAGCCGCTCCGCACGCCACTGGCGAGCGAGGCAGGGCTGGCTCGAGGGCTCCCGGCTGAGTCGCAGCTGACAGAAACATCTCAACATTTCCAGCAGTTAGGCTCCCAGGCGGGTGCGCGCGCCATTACCTGCTAAGAGCCGGCGCGCCCATGTCCTCGATCCAGGTTCAAGACGTCACCAAAGCCTACGGCCAGAAGAAGCTTTTTCAGGAGGTGACGGTCACGTTCAACTCGGGCCGGCGGTACGGCGTCACGGGCCCGAACGGTGCCGGTAAGTCGACCTTCTTGAAGATTGTCTCCGGCGAGCTCGAGGCGGACACCGGAACCATCTCGCGCCCCAAGCGCACCAGCGTGCTCAAGCAGGACCAGTTCGCGTTCGAGTCTTGGCGGGTGCTGGACGTCGTGATCATGGGCAACGCCAAGCTGTGGGAGACGATGCAGGAGAAGGAGCTGCTGCTCGCCAAGCCCAACCTCACCGACAACGACGGCGTGCGCCTCGGCGAGCTGGAGGGCGAGATCGCCGAAGAGAACGGCTACACCGCCGAGAGCGACGCGGCCGAGCTGCTCTCCGGCCTGGGCATCCCGGAGAGCGATCACGAAAAGGTGATGAGCGAGATCCCCGGGGGTCGCAAGCTGCGCGTGCTGCTGGCACAGGCGCTGTTCGGCACGCCGGATGCGCTGCTGCTCGACGAGCCCACCAACAACCTCGACATCGACAGCATCCGCTGGCTCGAGCGCTTCTTGCAGGGCTACCGCGGCGTGCTGATCGCCATCTCCCACGATCGCCGGTTTTTGAACGAGATCTGCACGCACATCGCCGACATCGATTACAACGCGATCATCCTCTATCCCGGTGGCTACGACGACATGGTCCAGGCCAAGGGCCAAGTGCGCGGCAAGATCGAGCAGGAGAACGCCGAACGCTCCAAGAAGATCTCGCAGCTGCAGGACTTCGTCGCACGCTTCTCGGCTGGTACCCGCGGCTCGCAGGTGCAGAGCCGCAAAAAGCAGATCGACCGGCTCACGCTGACCGATCTCAAGCGCTCGAACATCGAGCGCCCGTTCATTCAGTTCAAGGTCAAGAAGCCTTCCAGCAAGCAGACCCTGAGCCTGGACGGCGTGACCAAGCGCTGGCCCGAGGTCACGGTGTGTGAGGACCTTCGCGCCGTGGTCACCAAGGGTGAGAAGATTGCCATCATCGGTAAGAGCGGTGTCGGCAAGACCACGCTGTGTAAGATGCTGATGGAGCAGGTCAAGCCCGACGCCGGCAAGATCGAGTGGGGCACTGGCACCACCATCGGCTACCTGGCGCAGGACCACCGCGCCGACATCGCCGACAACACGACCGTGGCGCAGTGGCTGCATGGCTGGGCTCCCAGCGCCAACCTGCAGACCGTGCGCGGACTGCTGGGGCGCATGCTGTTCAAGGGCGAGGAGGGCGAGAAGCCCACCAAGGCGCTGTCCGGCGGCGAGGCCGTGCGTCTGATCTTCTCCAAGCTGATGCTGATGGAAGACAACGTGCTGATCCTCGACGAGCCCACCAACCACCTCGACCTGGAGTCGATCGTCGCGCTCGGCGACGCGCTCGAGAAGTACGAGGGCACCTGCTTCGTCGTCACGCACGATCGCGACCTGGTAAACTCCTTCGCCACGCGCATCCTCGCCTTCACCCCGGAGGGACTCGTCGACTGGCGCGGTAGCTACGAGGACTACCAGGAGCGCTTCGACAACGCGCGCAAGGCCCAAGAGCGCGACGCCAGCTTCGGCTGAGCGGGCTGCCGCGCCGCAGCTTGCTTCGCAGAAGCTGCTGTGGCGGCTGTCGGTTTCGTTGAGCGAGAGAGCGGGGGCGAGGGCTGAGCGTGCAGCGTCTGCGCGGGCGCGGGGCGCGAGCGGGTGGCGCGGAGCGCGGGCGCGGGCGGGGGCTGCCAAAGTGCAGCGAGACTTGCAGAAGGCTGCTGTAGCGGCGCCAGGTACAGTCGAGCGGCTTACCGCACTGCAAGTCTTTCCCTGCCTGGCTCTCCCATTGTGCCTGCTCGCGCGTGCCGCCTCCAGGCCGCGGCCGGCGCTGCGCGCCGGTGCCTGCTTGCTGGCGCGCGCAGGCAG
>DATDEV010000004.1:0-4409 GCA_036522995.1 Polyangiaceae bacterium | reverse complement strand
GCTACCACTCGGCGCTCGGGTCGGCGCGCGAGCGCGAGCGCAGCCCCTGGACGCCCGCGAGCACCCCGCCATCCTCGAAATCGCTGGAAGGAACAACGTTTCGAGTTTCGAGTTTCGAGTTTCGAGTTTCGCTCGCGTCGCACAAAACGAGAAAGGGTCCGAGCTTTCGCCGGACCCTTTTCTCACGTCGATCGTTAGCGGATGGTTAGCCCGCGATCTTCTTGCATAGGTCGAGGCACTTGTTGGAGTAGCCCCACTCGTTGTCGTACCAGGCCACGACCTTGACGAAGGTCTTATCCAGCTGGAGGCCGGCCTCGGCGTCGAACACGGAGGTGCAAACCTCACCCACGAAGTCGGTCGAAACGACCTTCTCGTCGGTGTAGCCGAGCACGCCCTTCATCTTGCCTTCGGAGGCGGCCTTCATGGCCTTGCAGATGTCTTCGTAGGAGGCTTCCTTGACCAACTCGACGGTGAGGTCGACGACCGACACGTCCGAGGTCGGAACGCGGAAGGCCATACCGGTCAGCTTGCCGTTGAGCTCGGGGATCACCTTGCCCACGGCCTTGGCCGCGCCCGTCGACGACGGGATGATGTTCTCGAGGATGCCGCGACCACCGCGCCAATCCTTCTTGGACGGGCCGTCGACGGTCTTCTGCGTGGCGGTGGCAGCGTGCACCGTCGTCATCAGGCCGCGCTTGATGCCGAAGTTGTCGTTCAACACCTTGGCGATCGGCGCCAGACAGTTGGTGGTGCAGGAGGCGTTGGAGACGATCGTCTCACCCTTGTAGGTGTCGTCGTTCACGCCCATCACGAACATGCGCGTGTCGTCCTTGGACGGCGCGGACATCACGACCTTCTTGGCGCCAGCGGCCAGGTGCTTCTCTGCGCCGGGCTTGTCGAGGAAGATGCCCGTCGACTCGACGATGGTGTCGGCACCGACCGCGCCCCAGGCGAGCTTGGTGGGGTCCGTCTCGGCGCTACAGCGGATGGTCTTGCCGTTGACGACCAACTGGCCGTCTTTGACATCGACGCTGCCCTTGAAGCGACCGTGGACCGAGTCGAACTTCAACATGTACGCGAGGTAATCGACCTCGAGCAGATCATTGATGGCTACGACTTCCACGTCACCGCGCTGCACGGCAGCGCGAAACACCATGCGACCGATGCGCCCGAAGCCATTGATACCGACCTTGATCATTTCTTCGTTCCTTTTGCTTGCGTGAGGTCTGCGAGCTCGATCGCGGCTTATACAGAAACGGCACGCGATGGGAAACCGTTCGGGCTTCTTTGGTCGCGCGCCCAACCGGGGGGCCGGCGTGATCGAGCCGCACGACGCGTAGCACCGGTTGCGCGGCGCGCCCACGCCGACCGCGCGCTGCCGTGGTGCCGGAATTTGTCCCGCGGTTTTTGGGCCGCGGTCTCGTGATCGGCTGGGGCCCCAACCCCATCCGAGCCCCAACCGAGGCTGCGTGTCGCCGCTGTTTCGGGGGGCGATGGCGGCGCTAGGCGGCCAGGTTGCCAGCTGGCGGCCGGACCCGCGCGCGCCGACTGGGCCGAAAAGTGCGGTCGCGTCGCCTGGCACCGGGTTTGCTGAGCTAGCGGCAGGAGGGACCTTTCCCAATGTCAGAAGCGAAAAAATCGTCCAAGCAAGAGGCCATTCGTGAAGCGGTGGCCAGCATCGAGAAGACGTACGGCCAGGGCGCGATCATGCGCCTGGGCGAGCGCGCTACCGAGCCGGTGAGCGTGATCCCGAGCGGTAGCCTGGCCATCGACGAAGCGCTGGGGGTGGGCGGCTTTCCGCGTGGCCGCATCGTCGAGATCTTCGGGCCAGAGTCGAGCGGCAAGACCACGCTGACCCTACACGCCATCGCAGAAGCGCAGGCAGCGGGCGGCGTCGCTGCCTTCATCGACGCCGAGCACGCCTTCGACCTGCGCTACGCGCGCGGCATCGGCATCGATCTCAAGAAGCTGCTGGTCTCACAGCCGGACTGCGGTGAGCAGGCGCTCGAGATCGCGGAGGCGCTGACGCGCTCGGGTGCGGTCGACCTGATCGTGATCGACTCGGTGGCTGCGCTGGTGCCCAAGGCGGAAATCGAGGGCGATATGGGCGACTCGCACATGGGCTTGCAGGCGAGGTTGATGAGCCAGGCTCTGCGCAAGCTCACGGCCGTCGCCCACAAAGCCAACACCACGCTGATCTTCATCAACCAGCTCCGGCAGAAGCTCGGAGTCGTGTTCGGCAACCCCGAGACCACGACCGGCGGCAACGCGCTCAAATTCTACTGCAGCGTGCGGCTCGACGTGCGGCGCATCGGCAAGGTGACGCTGGGCGAGAGCCTGGTCGGTAACCGCACCCGGGTGAAGGTGGTCAAGAACAAGGTCGCCCCGCCCTTCACCGAGGCCGAATTCGACATCCGCTGGGGCACCGGCATCGACCAGGGCGCCGACTTGATCGAAACCGCGCTCGCCGCCGGCGTGCTCGAAAAGAGCGGCACCCATTTCACGTTCGTCGGCAAGAGCATCGGCCAGGGCCGCGACAAGGCCCGCGACAACCTGCTCGTCGAGCCCGAGCTCTACGCCGCCGTCCGCGCCGCCACGCTCGAAGCACTCCCCTCGCAAGCCCACCGCGCCCAAAAGCAGAAGGCTGCCTGAGCGGCGTGCTTCCGCGAGTGGCTCACAGGCACTCGCGCTTGAACTTCTTGATCCCGCGGGCATCGAGAAAGTAGGGCGGATCGCAGGAGGCGGACGCCTTGGGCGCTGCGGAGGGGGAGCGCTTGGCGGGTTTGAACGGAGCCGCGGACGAAGAGGGGGTCGCAGCGAGGACGGGCGCGCTGGCGCTCGGCGCGCTGGCGCTCGGCGCGTTGGCGGCTGGCATCGGCGCAGGTGTTGGCTCGGCGCTGGCTGGCGCGCCAGGCAGCGGGAGTGGAGCGGCCGGCGTAGCGGCGGGAGTGGCGGGAGCCTCGCTCGCGGAGTTGGCTCGCTTGGTCGAGACGCCCCACACCAGGATGAAGACGCCGAGCGCCAGCAACAGCAGCGCGTAGGCCCAAAGCCTGGAGCGCGGGAGCTCGGCGTGAAGCGAGGTCGAGGCGGTGTAGCCCGTGCGTGAGGGCGTGGTGGCGCGCGGCACGCTCGACACCATCGGCAGCGGCCTCGTCGAATCGCCGTCTTGGGTGAGCTCGCTCTCGATGCGCTGGTCGACGTTGCTGCGCACGGCTGCGAAGCGCTCGGTCATGAAGCGCCCGAGCTCGCGCGCCGACACGTAGTGCGAGCGATCTGCCAGGTAGCCCTCGAGCGCCGCCTCCAGCTCGAGCGCGGTTTGGTAGCGCTGCTCGCGGTCGGCCGCGAGCGCGCGCATGCAAATGTCGACGAGCTCGGCCGGAATGGCGGCAGCGCCGTTGCTCGCCGGCAGCGGGATTTGCCCGTGCAAAACGCGGTTCATGATGGTCGCGTCGGACAAGCCCTTCCACAGCTTGCTGCCAGAGAGCGCCTCCCACAGCATCACCCCCACCGCGAACACGTCGGCGCGGCGGTCGACGTCCTCGCCCGCGATCTGCTCGGGCGGCATGTAGCGCAGCTTGCCCTTGATCACACCGGCTTCGGTCTCCACCGTCGACCCGGAAAGCTTGGCGATGCCGAAGTCCAGCACCTTGACCACACCCTCGTAGCTGACCATCACGTTGTGTGGTGAAACGTCGCGGTGCACGACGTTGAGCGGCTCGTGCTTGAGGTCGAGCAGCTCGTGCGAGTAGTGCAGGCCGGACAGCACGTCAGCCAGGATGCGCAGGTGCAGATCCAACGGCAGTCTGGGCTCGCTCAGCGTCAGGACGGTGTCGAGCGTCTGACCTTCGATGTACTCCATCAGGATGATGGGCGTCGACTCGCGCTCGAACACCTCGTACACCTGAACCACGTGGGGGTGATTGAGGCGAGCCGAGAGCCGGGCCTCGGTCATGAACATGGCGCGGAAGTCTGGATCCCGCGCGTAGACGCTGCGCAGCTGCTTGACGACGAACAGCTTCTTGAAGCCCTCGGGCCCCTTGGCCACGGCCAGCGACACGTTGGCAGTGCCGCCTTGCCCAAGCTCGAACAGAGTACGGTACTTGCCCGAGCCCGAGCCCGCTTCGAGGGACGTCTCGGACATCGTATTTCACGGTAATTTCGCGGCTTACGGGTTGCAACCCGCCGTACCCCGTCGGGGGAATTTTGCAAGGATTTGTCTACGCTCGGCAGCTGCCCCCCCGCTCCGGCCGTGTGGCTGGAATTTCGCGTCAAAAGGCCAGTTGCTTCCAAAATTCGGCCCAGCCGGTTAAGGAAGATCGCTTGAATCGAGGGCCATGCCGACGCTGAGCTCCAGCATCGTCAAGCACCAGTTGGCGTCGGTGCGAGACGTGGAGGAGGCCCTCGCGCGC
>DATDEV010000003.1:0-4023 GCA_036522995.1 Polyangiaceae bacterium | reverse complement strand
CCCAGATCGCCACGCGCCACCATCGCGCCATCGGAGGCGCGCACGATCGAGTCGAGGCGCTCCACCGCTCCGGGCGTCTCGATCTTGGCGATGATCGGCGTCGGCTTGCCCTTGCGCTCGCAGATCTCGCGCAGCTCCTGCACCTCTTCGGCGCGGCGCACGAAGGACAGTGCGACATAGTCGAGATCCATCGACAGGCCGAAGTCCAGATCCTTCTTGTCCTTGTCGGTGAGCGCCGGCAGGCGCAGGCTGCCTGACGGCAGATTCACGCCCATCTTGGGACGCATCGGGCCGCCGTGCTCGACCATGCACTCGACGCGATCGCCGCGCACGCCCAACACCCGCAGCTCCACCTGACCGTCCGACAGCAGGATGCGATCGTCGGGACGAACGTCCTGCGACAGCGGCTCGTAGGTGATGGCGATGGTGTGATCGTCGCCGACGTCGCCGGCGATCATGTCGATACGAGCGCCATTGTTGAGCACCGCAGGGCCGACCTTGGCGGTGCGGATCTTCGGACCGCACAGGTCTTGGAGCAGCGCCACCTGCTTGCCGAGGGCGGCGCTCTCCTGTCGGATCATCTCGATGCGCGCGCCGTGCTCCTCGTGCGTGCCGTGAGAGAAATTGAGTCGCGCGACGTCCATCCCCGCCTCGATCAGCCCGCGAATGCCTTCACGGCTTTCGACGGCAGGTCCAATGGTGCAAACGATTTTGGCGCGACGGGATATCATCTAGGTGGGCTCGAGGCTGTGGGGTCTGACGAATCCGGACCCGGTGGAGGTGCAGCATGCCACAGGCGAAACCACGCTGTCGCGGGATCGCTACCGCTGGGCCCTGCCCCCACGGCGAGGTTGAGCGCCCGCCCAAAGCCGGCCCGGTCGTGGTAGAGGGAACGCGCGATGACCGGATTTCGACGCGATGCGCAAGACCGCGCCGCCTTGGGTTCTGTGCGGCTTTCACAACTCATCCGCGAGGCCGAGGTCGCGCTACCGGCCTACGTCTACGACGTCGATGGAATGACTGAAACGCTCCGGTCACTCCGGCACGCTTTCGGCGACGCTCCCCACCTGGTGGCCTATGCCATCAAGGCCAATAGCGCGGGAACGGTGGTTCGCGCCTTCGCGGCCGAAGGCGCAGGCGTCGACGCGGTTTCGGCCGCGGAGGTGGAGCTGGCGCTGGGCTGTGGCGTGCCCGCGCAGCAGATCGTCATGAGCGGCGTCGCCAAGACCGACGCCGAAATCGACTTCGCGCTCGCGCAGCGCATCCTGGCAATTCAGGCCGAGAGCGTGGAAGAGCTGGTGCGCGTGCTTGCGCGCGCGCAAGCCACGGGCCTACGGGCCGACGTGTCGCTGAGGCTGAACCCAGGCATCGAGATCGACACGCATTCTCACATCGCGACCGGCCACGACGAAGCCAAGTTCGGCATCAGTGAGGGGGACCTGTCAGCTGCCTACGCGGTCATCGACGGTTCGGCCGGACGGCTCTCGCAGGTCGGCATCTCGGTGCATTTGGGCTCGATGATGACGGCCACCGAGGCCTACTCGCGTTCGGCGCGCAAGCTGTGCTCGCTGGCGCTCGAGCGACGACAGCAAATCAGCAGCCTGCGCTACGTCGACTTCGGTGGCGGCTTCGGCGTCGACTATGGCGGTGCGCCCAGCGTGGAGCCCTCGGAGTTCGCGCATGCCTGCGTGCGCACGCTCCGCGACGCGGGGCTATCGGACCTGACCATCCTGGTCGAGCCAGGTCGCAGTCTCGTCGCACCGTTCGGCGTGCTCGTGGCAAGCATCGTGCAAACCAAGCGCAGCGGAGAGCGCCGCTGGGTCATGCTCGACGCCGGCATGAACGACCTGCTTCGGCCTGCGCTGTACGGGGCCAAACACCGCATCGAGCTGCTGGAGCAGTCGCCGCAGCAGCCCGAGTGGCGCGTGGTGGGCCCGGTCTGCGAGAGCAGCGACGACTTCGGCAGCCACGCGCTGGGGCCGGAGCCGCACGGCCTGGTAGCGATCCGCGACGCGGGCGCCTACGGCTTCGTGATGGCGAGCGAGTACAACGGCCGCGCGCTGCCGAGCGAGGTGTTCGTCCGGGGCGGTAAGGTGAGCGCGGTCAGCCGCAGCCCGGGGCCCAAAGCCTGGCTTGCCCGCCGCCTCTCGGCGTAGACGCTGGCTCGAGCACGCTGCTGCTAGGAGCCGCGTTTGAGCGGATTGACCGGGCCAACCGGAGCGGAATGGCCGCTGCTGACCGGCTCGGGCGTCGGGCTGCGCATGGCGGGCCCGCGGGAGCCACTGCCGCGCGTACCGCCCGCGGCGGTGCTGCCGGCGCGACCCGCAGTCGGCGGAGCGGGCGTGACACCGCGTGGCGGCGGACGCGAGCTGCGCAGCGCCGGCGTGGTGGTCGACGAATCCAAACGACGCGCGCCGCTGCCGCGGCCGGGAGGAATCGAGCGCGTGCGATACACCTCGCCCTCCACCACCACCTCGACACCGAGCGAACGGCAACGCCGCGCCAGCCGCTCGAGATCGATGCCGTGCGCCAGCAGCAGCCCCGAAGGCGGCGAGGGGTCGATGAACAAATCCTGGGTTTGACGCCGCGTACGTAGCAGCTCGCGCACCTCCGGGTCTTCCACCCAAAGAAAGCCCGAGGTCATCACGAATTCGGCGCGACCGACCACCGCGCTGGCCTGCGCCAGCGTGCGCGCGATTGGGTCGGGCAAGGTCGCGACCTGCTCGATGCGAGCCTGGATCACGTCCGCTTCGAAACCTGCACCGAGCGCCAGCGCTAGCGTCTGCGCGGTGATGAGCACGTCGAGCGTGCCGCTCACGGCCCCGACTTCCACGAACGGCGAGAGCGACAGCACGTGCCCGGTCTTGCTGAGCGGCCCGATGCGCAGCGCCTGGTTGTCGGTGAAGCGACTCTGATCGCTGCTCGACTTGGGAGCGCTAGCCGCGCCCGGCTCGGACAGAAAGGAGCGCCCGCGCGGGGTGATGCGCAAAGTGGGGCCGAGCGAATCGGACTCGTCCGCCTCGGCATCACCGATGTCGACGATGCCCAGGGCTTGCAAGCTCTCGAAGGCGATGCGCCGCGCCACCTCGGCCGGCGTGAGCGCCTCGACACCGGCGCGCTGCGCCCAGCGCTGGATCAGGCGCGTCAGACCCGGGGCGCGCGAGTCCGAGCGCACGTAACCGGCGATCGCCTCCCACGGCACCCAGCGACCATCGCCCAGCTCTTGCAGCGCTTCGAGCACCAGCTCGCGCACGCTGCCCACCGCGCTTGCCTCGCGCGTGCCCTGGGCAACACGCATGACCTCTCCGTCGGGTCGCGCCTCGTCCCAGGCGCCGCCGCGACGCCAGGCCTCGAACAGGGCGCGCCCGAGCGCATGCACCTCGTGCGAGCCGGGCGGCGAAGCCACGCTGACGGCCGACGGATCCCACAGACCGATGGCGCGGCTGAGCGCGGCGATGAACGCCACCCGCTCGGGGTCTTTGCCGAAGCGCGTCGACAGCTTGCTGATCAGCGAGCGCGGCGTGCCGATATCGGTGCGCAGCTCCACCGACGGATCCCGCACCGTGATGGCCATGGCCAGCGCCAGCGCCGCGGGATCCTCGGCGAAGCGCGCGCGCCGCGGCGCGTGGTCGTCGGCGAGCACGAAGTTCTTGATCTGGCGGCGCTGCGTTTCGCGCTCGGCGCGGCGCCCAGCACCGACGATCGTGGCCACCTCGCTGGGAATGATGTGGCGATTGGGGTGAATCGGAATCAGGTAGCCGCGGCGCTCCAGCGCGAAGCCCACGCCACGGCGCGACGGCGTGGCGCCGGTGGCACCTCGCAAGCGCAGCGGCTCGCGTTCGAGATCGAGCAGCTCGTCGGTTTCGACCTCGCCGCCAACCGTGTCGACGGCGGCCAAGAGCTTGCGCTCCAGTGGCGCCAGCTCTTCGAGCTCCCGGGCGAGCCGGGTGGCATCGGTCAGCACCTCCCAGGCGGGCTCGAGCGCGAGCGCCCTGGGCGGCGTGGCAGGCCGACCCAGGTCGT
>DATDEV010000002.1:0-4633 GCA_036522995.1 Polyangiaceae bacterium | reverse complement strand
AGGCGTGGCCCCCGGAGCACGCAGTAGCTGCCACAGCGGTAGCAGCACCGCCGGCGCCAGCAGCAGCGCTGCCAGCGCCAGCGCCACGTGGAAGGCCGGATACAGCCGCACCAGCACGAAGCGGTTCAGTAGCTCGAGCAGCGTCACCAGCAGCGCGGCAGCCAGGGCGAAGGCGCCGGGTGCCCTCTTGAGCCAGCTGGAAGCGACGCGCGAGAGCAAGATCACCGCGGCGCAGGCCACACCTGCGAGCGCCAGCGCGAAGCCCACGCGCACGCCGGGCGCCGCCAGGTGACGCCCGCCACCGACCCCGAAGCCGGCCAGGGCGACGCCCGTGGCCACCAGCAGCCCCAGCATGACGCGATGCGGACGCGACTGCTGCGCGCGCCACAACAGGCCCAGCAGCAGCCCTCCGCAGGGGCCCGCCACCAGCGCCAGCAAGACGAAGCCCGGCAGCAGCAGCGACGCGCCGTGCTGCACCTCCCACACGCTCGAGATCTCGTCCCGGCGCAGCAGCAGCACCAGCGTGAGCTCGACCAGCAGCAGCGCCAGCGCCGCCGCAGCGCCGTACACGGCGCTGGCAAGCCTGGAGCCCTCGAGCAGGTCCGCTCGCCCGCTCGCTGGGCCGCCGGGGCGCGAGCCCTCGAGCATTCGCACGCTCATCTAAAGTCGATTTCGGCGATCTCGTAGCGGCGCTTGCCTGCCGGCAAATTGATGACGATCTCGTCGCCGATCGACTTGCCAATCAGCGCGCGCGCCAGCGGCGCAGAAATCGAAATCGTGCCCGAGTTGATGTCGGCCTCGTCGGCGCCGACGATCTGATAGGACGTCTCCTCGTCCGTATCGAGGTTGGTCACCTTCACGAAGGCGCCAAAGCGCACGCGATCGCCCGAAAGCTTCGTGGGATCGATGATCTCGGCGCGCGCCAGCTTGTCCTCGATGTCCTTGATGCGCGCTTCGATCATGCCCTGGCGATCCTTGGCCGCGTGGTACTCGGCGTTCTCCTTCAGGTCGCCGTGCTCGCGCGCTACGCCGATTTCACGCGAGATCTTGGGGCGCTCTTCCTTGAGGCGGGAAAGCTCGTCGCGGAGCTTCTGGGCTCCTTGGGGGGTCATCGGGACCGGCTCGGCCATGGGGTCGCGATCATTACCCCAAGCCCCTCGCCAGGCTAGAAAGTTCGTTCGAAAAAGCTGCTTCTCTTGCTCCCGGTGACGGAGAACGCTACCCAGCGATGGAAAATGGAGCCCACGACCATGCCCCGCCGCTCGAGCCCATCCCGCCCCCCGCGCGCGGCGTGGCTGGGCGCGCTCGGCACGGCCCTGGGTCTAATCGCGCCGCTCGGCGCGCTCGGCACGGCCTGCGCCCCAACCGAGTACCAGGCCGAGTCTGCGCTCGACTACTCGGACAACGCGCGCCGGGACTACCAGGAAGCGCTCGCCGCCTTCGAGGACAAGAACTGGGAGCTGGCCGACGAGCTGCTGAGCGAGGTCAAGCGCAAGTACGCCTACAGCCGCTACGCGAGGCTAGCGGAGCTGCGCCTGGCCGACGCTAACTTTCAGCAGGAAAAGTTCGGCGAATCGATCACCGGCTACAAGGAATTCGTCCACGATCACCCCAACGATCCGGAGGTGCCATACGCGCGCTACCGCATCGCCAAGGCCGAGTACGACTCGGTCAGCCAATCGATCCTGCTGCCTCCGCTGGAGGAGCGCGATCTGGCGTCGGTCAACGACGCCCTGGCCACGCTGCGCAGTTACCTTTCGGACTATCCGGGCTCCGAGCACGCCGAGGAGCTGCGCTACATGCTGGACGTCGTGCTCGGCCTGCTGGCGCGCCACGAGCTGTACGTGGCCCGCTACTACCTGGATCGCGGCCGCTTCGATGCCGCGGTTTCGCGCTGCGAGTACTCGCTCAAAATGCTCAAGGACTCGGGCCTGGAGCCCGAGGGGCTGGTGCTGCTCGGGGAGATCTACATGAAGCAGAAGCGTAGGAAGGACGCGCGCGCGGTGCTCAACAAGTTGCTCGAGCTCTACCCGGACAGCGCCTTCTCGGTGCCGGCGCGGCACTTCTTGTCCGAGCTCGACAGGACATGACGCTGGAGGCCGCGCTCACGGAGGCGATGCCTTCCGTGCTGGTCGTGGACGACGAGAAGAACATTCGTCGCACGCTGTCGATGGTGCTGGGGGGCGAAGGCTTTCGCGTGCTCGAGGCGGACTCGGCCGAGCGCGCACTGGAGGTGCTGGCCGACCCGGAGCAGCCGGTCGATGTAGCCATCTTCGATCTCAAGTTGCCGGGCATGAGCGGCCTGCAGGCGCTGGAAAAGCTGCGCGCGGACGAGGCGACCAAGCACATTCCCGTGGTGGTGGTGAGCGGCCATGCCACGGTCCATGACGCGGTGCTGGCCATCAAGCTGGGCGCTAGCGATTTTTTCGAGAAGCCGCTGTCGCGCGAGCGCGTGCTCGTCAGCGTACAGAACGCGATTCGCACTGCGCGACTGTCGCGCACTGTCGAGCGCATGCGAGCCGAGCTCGAGGCGCGCTACGAGATGATCGGGACCAGCCCATCGTTGCACAAGCTCTTCGCCGAGATCGACAAGGTGGCGCCGACCAAGGCCAGCGTGCTGATCACGGGCGAATCGGGCACCGGCAAAGAGCTGGTGAGCCGCGCCATTCACCGCCTGAGCGCGCGCAAGGACGCGCCCTTCATCAAGGTCAACTGCGCCGCCATCCCGCGTGAGCTGATCGAGAGCGAGCTGTTCGGTCACGAGCGCGGCTCGTTTACGGGCGCCCAGGGCCGCAAACGCGGCTTCTTCGAGCAGGCCCACGGCGGCACCCTGCTGCTCGACGAAATCGGCGACATGGACCTGACGGCACAGGCCAAGGTCCTGCGCGCGCTGCAAAACGGCGAGGTGGCGCGGGTGGGCTCCGAGCACGCCATCCACGTCGACGTGCGCGTGCTGGCCGCGACCAATCGAGATCTCGACAAGCACGTGCAGAACGGCAGCTTCCGCGAAGACCTGTTCTTTCGGCTGGACGTGTTTCCGATCCGCGTGCCCGCGCTGCGCGAGCGCCGCGTCGACGTACCGCTGCTGGTCGATGCCTTCGTGGCCACCTTCTGCCGTGAAAACGGCCTGCGCGAGAAGAAGATCGACGCGGCCGTGTACGAAGCGCTGTCACGGCGCAAGTTCCCGGGCAACGTGCGTGAGCTGAAGAACGTGGTGGAGCGCGCGGCGATCCTATCCAGCGACGTCATCACCATCGCGGATTTGCCCGAGGATCCTCACTCGAGCCCCTTCGACGACGAGCACGAGCAAGAGGACAGCGCCAGCGCCACGCCGCTGCCGCTGTCTGCGGACAAGCTGCCGGGCTCGCAGCTGACGTTGCGTGAGTACCGCGAAGGCGCCGAGCGCACTTACATCATCGAAACGCTCAAAGCCCTGGAGTGGAACATCTCCAAGACGGCGGTCGTGCTCGGCGTGGAGCGCACCAATCTGCACAAGAAAATCCGCGCCTACGGCATCAAGCGCGGAGACGTGTGACGGTGACGGGCAAGCGCCCGCGCGGCGTTTTGATGGGTGAAGGCCTGGCCGAGCCGCTGCTGGTCGCGGGGCGCGCGCCGCGAGTGCTGGCGCTGCACGGCTTTTCCGGCACCCCGCAGGAGGTGGCGCTGGTGGTCGAGGTGGCGCACGAGCTGGGCCTGGGCGCCGAAGCCCCGCTCTTGCCTGGCCATGGCGAGCGCGTCTCGGCGCTGGCGCCGCTGCGCTTCGAGGACTGGTTGGCGGCCGCGGAGGCCGACTACCTCCGCCTCGCGGCACAGGGGCCTGTGGTCGTGGCCGGGCTGTCGATGGGCGCCTTGCTCGCGCTGCAGCTGGCAGCGCGCCACCCCGCCAGCACCGCGGGCGTGGTGGCCATGGCCAACGCCGTGTGGCTGAACAGCCCTTGGCCGACCTGGGGTCTCAAGCTCGTCGATCGGCTGCCTGTACCCGATTTCTGGATGCCCAAGGCAGCCCCCGACCTGGGCGATCGCGAGCAGCGCGCCGTCCACCTCACCTACAACGCCCAGCCGATCCGCGCGGCCATCTCGCTGCTTCACGCCGGCGAAGCGTTCGCCGAGGAGCTGCACCGTGTGCGCGCCCCCGCCTTGCTCCTGCACGGGGCGCTCGACCGCGTCACGCCGGTGTCGAACGCCTGGCGCGTCGCCGTGCGGCTGGGCTCGCTCGACAAGCGCACCGTGGTCTTCCCCCGCTCGCGCCACATCTTGACCCGCGACGTCGAGCGCGAGGACGTGCGCCGCGAGCTGCGAACGTTCTTGGCCCGCGTCGCGTCGGGCTACCTCGACTTGGGCGGTCTCGGAAGACAAGATCACGATCGTCCGTGAAGCCATGAGCCACGAGAAACCGGCGGGACGGGCGCCAGCTGCGTGTGGGCGCGCGCGAGCCGCAGGACTTTCGAGCTCGCCTGCTCGCGCAATGCACCCTGTCCACACTCGACATCTCGCGACAGACGCCAGTGAAAACGGCCCCACTCGAGCCTAGTTATCGCTCAGGCGCCGGTGCTGCCATAGCCGCCAGCGCCGCGCGTGGTGGCCGTCAGCGACTCGGCTTCCTCGATTTCGAGCTGCTCGACCCGGGCCAGCA
>DATDEV010000001.1:0-6706 GCA_036522995.1 Polyangiaceae bacterium | reverse complement strand
TTGACCCGACTCGAGGTGCGCGAGCGTCGGCCGGGGTACGCCCGAGCGGTCCGAAAGCTCCTGCTGGGTGAGCCCGCGAGCCTCGCGCAGGTCCTTCAGGTTGGCGGCCAGCCGTGTTCTCTCATCGTCAGCCATGTCGATTAATTATCACGCAACCGACCGGCGCGGGGAACCGAAGAGGGCCGCATGCTACGCGCCCGCGCTTGCGGCCTGGCCTGGCTCACACTGGCTTGCGGTTCGCCGCTGGCCGAGGCGCGCACCAGCTTCGACGAAGCTCGCTACCCGGACGCGGTCACGCAGTACCGTGCGCTCGGCGCCAGGCTGGGCGAGCTCGATCAGGCCGAGCTGTACGAGTACGCCTTGTATAGAGGGCTCTCGCACCTGGCGCTGGGCGACGCCGTGCCGGCCGAGCGCTGGCTACTCTTTTCCAAGCGGCTCGCCGAGCGTACGCCGGGGCTGGCTTCGAGCGAAGAGCAGGGGCGTCTCATGGCCGCTTGGCGCTCGATGGGCCACATGCCCGGCGAATGAAGCCACCCAGCGCTAGGTTTTCATGTCGCAACTGCGACATACCTCTCGCCCCTGCAGGGGCGACTCGCCCAGGGCCTAGCGCCGGCCCAGGATGCGATCGATGCTCACGACTTCGTCCCAGGCGACTTCGTGCCCCTCGTAGTGGACCTCGAAGCGATCCTTGGCCACGACCTTGACCACGATGGCCGAGTACACACTGCCGCGCCAGGTCACGCGCACGCGATCGCCTTCGCGGTAGGGGCTGGCCGCCACTTCCCCGGCGTTGCCCGAGCCTTTTGGCGCTGCGATGCCGGCCGCCACGGCCACTTTCGCCGGCGGTGGCGGGGCAGCGACCGGCCCTTCCACGCGGCCCAGGATGCGATCCAGGCTCACTTCCTCGTCCCAGCGCGAGTCGTAACCATCGAAATGCACGCGGTAGCGGCCCGTTCCGGTGCGCTCGGTGATGTACGCCGCGTACGGCGGCTGGTCCTTTTCCCACTCGACCAGCACGTGCTCGCCGACGCGGTACGGCTGCTTGCAGCCAACGAGCGCCAGCGACACGAGCAGCAGCAGAGCACCCGCGCGCATGCTCAGAGCCTCGACGTGGAGGCGGGCGGCACCAGCGTCTGCGCTTGACGCTGGACGAAGCCGGCGCGCTCGAGCGCCGCATGCCGCTCGGCGAAGGCTCGCGCCAGCGCAGCGCGGGTTTGACGGTAGGCGTGCTCCAGCATGCCGCGTCGGGCGTCGTAGCTGGCCGGGTTGTACATGGCCAGGGTGCCGTCCTCGCGCTGCGGCTGAAGCAGCAGCACCTCGGCTTGACCGGCCTCGCGAATGCGCGCAACGGCGGCTTCCACGCTGCGCTGCACGCCGATGCGCCGGGCCTGATTGAAGACCCACATCATGCCCTTGTCGCGCAGGCTGTCGCGCTCACCGTGACCGGTCGGGATGCTGCTGGGCGCCGTGATGGCGACCATCGGCCTGACCACGACCAGCACGTCGGCGCCTTCGGCAACCGCGAGCTCGAGCTGCTCGACCTCGGCCGCGCCCGAGCTGATGTAATGCCGGTCACCCATCCGTACTGGCGAGAACAGCGGCGGAATGGCCATGGAAGCGATGCAGGCGCGCGTGATGGCCACGCGGTCGAGCCCAGCCGCACCGAACGCGACCGGCTCGCCGGAGTCCAGATCGTGGGCGACGATGCGCAGCGCGCGCGGCATCTCCAAAAACGAGTTGGGCACCCCGCGACGCACGAAGAACGCTTCCAGGAAGCGTTCGTAGCCGTCGAGCGTGAAGATGCCCGCCGGCAGCGAGTCGTAAAGGCGATCGAGCTCCTGCGACAGCTTGGCCGGCATGTCGCTGGTCTTGCCGGCCAAGAGCGAGCTGGCGCCGTGGCGCAAGGCCACCGCCGCCGAGACCAAGGTGCGCCGCCACTCCGCCAGATCGACGCGCAGCAGGTGCCCGCGCTCGAGCCCGAAGTACACGTCCGCTGGGTCGAGGAAGGCGCGGTAAATGCGCTGCACTGGCTGACCGCCGGCGAGCGCTGCCGCCACGCTGGCGCCCGCCGAGCTGCC
Source organism: Polyangiaceae bacterium (assembly GCA_036522995.1). Classification (GTDB taxonomy): domain Bacteria; phylum Myxococcota_A; class Polyangia; order Polyangiales; family Polyangiaceae; genus PMG-095. The sequence continues at coordinate 4,628 of DATDEV010000001.1, read as the reverse complement.
GAGGAAGACGTCGAAGCTCGTGGTCTGAAAGCCCTCGACGCTGTCCTCCAGCGCCGCCAGCGCTCCGATTTGAAACATGGCACCCATGGCGCCACCACCCAGCAAACAGAGCGCGATTTTCATCCGACCTCCACCAACCTGCGCGCCGACACGCGACCGAACAGCCACACGCCGATGGCGCACAAGACGGCGCCGCCGAGCGCAATCTGCCAGGACGCCTCGGTCGCCTTGACCTCGCGCGGGCGAGTGACGAACACGAACAGCAGCGTCGCCGCGTTGAACGCTGCATGCAAGCACACGCCCGGCCAAATCGAGCCAGAGCGACGGCGCAGCTCACCGAGCGTCAGGGCCACCAATAGCAGCGGCAGCCAATTGCGCGGCTCGGCGTGGGCCATCACGAACCCGAGCGAGGTCACGAGCACCGCCACCGACTCGGGCCCGCTACGCAGCAGCGGCGTGAACAGCGCCCCGCGAAAGAACAGCTCCTCGGCGAAGGGCACCAGCACCGCCGCCGACAGCAGCATGGCGACGGCCATCCAGCTCGAGCTGGGCAAGAGCTGCTGCAATTGCGCCTGCAGCTGCTCGGGCGGGGTCGGAAAGCGCCGTTCGATCAGCGCGCTGACGTAGCCAGCGGGCAGCTGCAGCAGCACCCCCAGCGACGCGCCCAGCAGCAGCTGCGGCGTAGGCGCGCGCCCGAGGGCGAACGCGCGCTGCGGCTCACGCCCGCCGTACAGTCGCGCCAGCAATCCGGCGGCGGGCACGACCAGCAGCAGCGTGAGCGGTCCGGCCACGACCAGCGTCAGGTTGCCACTGCCCAGCAGCACCGCCAGCAGCACGGCCGCGCTGGTCAGCCCGAGCTTGAGCAGCAGCGACCAGCCAAACGCGAGCGCAGCGCTGAGCTCGCCCGGCTGAGTCATCGCCCACGCAGGTGCGGCGGGACCCCGCGCTTGGTGACCGTGTCCTGCGCCCACTGCTCGCTCATGCCGTCGTGGTCGATCGTGTAGTGGAGGCCGCGGCTCTCTTGTCGGCTGGCCGCCGACGCGATGATCAGCTGCGCTACGTTGGCGATGTTGCGCAGCTCGAGCAAGTCGCGCGTCACCAGGTGTCGCCAGTAGTACTCGCGAATCTCCTCTTCGAGCAGCGCCACGCGCCGCGCCGCGCGCCGCAAACGCGCATCGCTACGCACGATACCCACGTAGTTCCACATCAGGCGGCGCAGCTCGTCCCAGTTGTGACTGACCACGACCGCCTCGTCGCTCGCCGCGGCCGAGCCGGTCTGCCACTCTGGCACGCTCGGATGCGGCGCCGCACGTAGCTCCGCCAGCGCGCCGGCCAGGCGATCGACCGCGCGCTTGGCGAACACCAGGCCCTCCAAGAGCGAGTTCGACGCCAGGCGATTGGCGCCGTGAAGCCCGGTGCAAGCGGTCTCGCCGATCGCCCACAGCCCGGGCAGCGTCGTGCGCCCGTGCAGGTCGGAGGTCACGCCGCCGCACATGTAGTGAGCGGCCGGCACCACTGGGATCGGCTCGCGCGTCATGTCGATGCCGAAGCGCAGGCACTCGGCGTGGATGTTCGGAAAGCGCGAGCGCACGAAATCGGCCGGGCGACCCGAGATATCGAGCAGCACGTGCTCGCTACCGGAGCGCTTCATTTCGTAGTCGATGGCGCGGGCCACCACGTCGCGCGGCGCCAGGTCGGCGAGCGGATGGTGGCGCGGCATGAAGGCCTCGCCATCGAGGGTGCGCAGCACCGCGCCTTCACCGCGCAGTGCCTCGCTCATCAAGAAGCTCTTGGCGCGGGGCTCGTAGAGCACGGTCGGATGAAACTGGTAAAACTCCATGTTGGCGATCTCGGCGCCGGCCCGAAAGGCCATGGCCACGCCGTCGCCCGTCGCAACGTCTGGGTTGGAGGTGTAGAGGTAAACCTTGCCGGCGCCGCCCGTGGCCAGCACCGTGGCGCGCGCCAGGATCGTGGTCACCTGCCCCGCCCGCTCGTCGAGCACGTACGCGCCCACACATTGATCGGGCCCGCCGAACTTGCTCAGCGTGATCAGGTCCACACCCATGTGCCACTCGAGCAGCGTGATGTTCGGTGACGCGCGCACGGCGTCGAGCAACGCGCGCTCGATCTCGCGCCCCGAGATATCGCCGGCGTGAACGATGCGGCGCTCGCTGTGCCCGCCTTCGCGTCCCAGCTCGTACTGACCCTCGCCGTCACGCGAAAAATGCGCGCCGGTTTCGGTCAGCCACTGGATGGCCTCGGGCGCCTCGCGCGCGCAGATGTCGGCTACCACCTGGTGACAGAGGCCGGCGCCGGCGACCAGCGTGTCCTCGACGTGCTTCTCGAACGAGTCCTCGGGCGACAGCACGGCGGCGACCCCGCCCTGCGCCCAGCTGGTGGCCGCCTCGGCGGCCGTCCGCTTGGTCACCACCACCACTTGGCCGTGAACCTGAGCCCGCAAGGCGAACGAAAGGCCGGCGATACCGCTACCAAGGATGAGGAAATCGGTTGTGAGCTGCATGACGCGACAGGAGCCTGCCGCTTCATAGCAGGCTCGCTGCCGTAGCGGGGAACCTCGGCCGTAGGGCCAAGACAACACACGGAAATTCTGGGCTAGGCTTTGCGCTGAGGAACCCCAGTGAAAGTCCTAGTCGCGCTCAAGCGGGTCGCCGACCCCGACAACGCCAATAAGGTGAAGATCGCTGCCGGCGGAAACGCCGTCGACACCAGCGGTCTCGAATGGAAACCCAACCCCTTCGACGAGTACGCGCTCGAAGCCGCGCTGCGTCTGACCGAAAACGGTAAGGCGCCCAAGCAGCGGCTCGGCGAAGTCGTGGTGGTGAGCATCGGCCCCAAGGAGGTGGAGCAAACGCTGCGCGCCGCCCTGGCGACCGGCGCCGACCGTGCCATCCGGGTGGATGCCACCGACGATCAGCTCGACGGCCGTCTGGTCGCCGGCGCGCTCAAGGCGCTGATCGACGCGGAGAAGCCCGACCTGGTGCTGATGGGCAAGCAGGCGGTCGACGGCGATAGCAATCAGGTCGGCCAGCGCGTGGCCGAGCTGCTCGACTTTCCGATGGCCACCTTCGCCGCCACCATCAAGGAAGAGGAGGGCGCGCTGCTGGTGGGCCGTGAGGTCGATGGCGGTGTGCTCACGCTGCGCGTCAAGCTGCCCGCGCTGGTCACGGTGGACCTGCGCATCGTCGCGCCGCTCAGCGTGTTTTCCAAGGTGACCGAACCCGGCTTCAAGTACAACGACGGCGTGCGCTTCGCGCCGCTGCCGGCCATCATGGCCGCCAAGAAGAAGCCGCTCGACGTCAAGCCGCTCGCCGAGCTCGTGCCCGGCATGGCGCTCACCACGCGCTATCTCAAGTTCGAGCGGCCCGTGCAGCGCGCGGCCGGCATGAAGGTGAAAGACGTGACCGAGCTGGTCGACAAGCTAACCAACGTGGCGAAGGTGATTTGAGAGATGGCAAACGTACTGGTCGTCGCCGAGCTGGCTGAAGACGGCAAGCTCAAGAAATCAACCCTCAGCGCCATCACGTTCGCGCGCCAGGCGTTGCCCGCCATCGGCGGCGCGCTTCACATCGTCGTCCTCGGCGCCAGCGCCGCGGCCGCCGCGAGCGAGCTGGCCGGTTACGGCGCCGCAAAGGTCTTGCTCGTGGAAGACGCCTCGCTCGCCAAGTACACGGCCGAGCACTTCGCGCCCAGCGTCGCTGCGGCGGCGCAGGGCTGCGCGCTGGTGGTGGCCACCGCCACCAGCTTCGGCAAGGACCTGCTGCCGCGCGTGGCTGCCCGGCTGGACGCCGCCTACGCGGGAGATTGCTCGGGCGTCGCGGTCGAAGGCGGCAAGCTGGTCTACAAGCGGCCGATGTTCGCCGGCAACGCCTTCGGCTACTGCACGCTGGAGACGCCGGTGCAGGTGGCGACGGCGCGCCAGAGCGAGTTCACCCCCGCCGAGGCAAGCGACAGCGGCGGCGCCTCGCCGGTCGAGAAGCTCGCCAAGGCGCCGGTGGGTGCTGGCGCCGCACGCATCGAGGTGATCGGGCTGGAAGCCGTGAAGAGCGCGCGCCCCGAGCTGACCGAGGCCAAGGTCGTCGTCTCGGGCGGACGCGGGTTGAAGGAGAAATTCTTCGAGGTGATGGAGCCCCTCGCCGACGCCGTGGGGGCCGCCATCGGTGCCAGCCGCGCGGCCGTCGATGCCGGCTACGCGCCCGGCGACTTTCAGGTCGGTCAAACCGGCAAGATCGTCGCGCCCCAGCTGTACATCGCGGTCGGGATCTCGGGCGCGATCCAGCACATCGCCGGCATGAAGAGCTCCAAGGTGATCGTCGCGATCAACAAGGATCCAGAAGCCCCGATCTTCCAGATCGCCGACTACGGGCTCGTGGCCGACATGTTCCAGGCCGTCCCGGCGCTCACCGCCGAGCTCAAAAAGCGTCAGGGTTGAGTCCTTTCCGTCCTTGACAGGTCGACCCTCGCCCATCATTCTCCCGCCGCTCTGGCCCGGCCCGTCAAAAACGGCAGTCCTGGCAGAGTGAGCCCACTCGGGGCGTAGCGCAGTTTGGTAGCGCGCACGGTTCGGGTCCGTGAGGTCGGCAGTTCGAATCTGCCCGCCCCGACCGAGT